>CAYTUL010000244.1:0-6540 GCA_964441135.1 uncultured Desulfobacteraceae bacterium
GTCCGGGTTCTTCCTCCGAATCCCCATTGAGAATGGTTTCATAGGAAAGCACGTCCCCTGAATGTTGTCCGGTAGACATAAACCATCTCAGAAGGGGCGTGGTATCCCGCATTTTCTTGACGGTTTCATCCAGACCTTCCGTATATATAAGGGCAGCCGCATCGGAGTGGTTTACAATATAAGCCGCTTCGTCACCGGAAAAGCGGGCATTGACCGGAACACTTATGAACCCGCATTTTGCCAGGGCAAAATAGGACTCGACAAACTCATGGCAATTGTTCCCCATGAATGCGACCCTATCGCCCTTCTTCAGTCCTAAGTTCAAAAGACCGTTGGCGAGCCGGTTTGCCCTCCTGTTCACTTCATCGTATGTGAACCTCGAAGGGCCTTCAATGAGGGCCGTTTTCCGTCCATAGAGCTTTGCGGCCCTTCGCAGCATGTCGCCTACTAAGATCATCTTTTCCCCCTTTTATGAATCGTCATCTGAACTTTTATACATCACCATTAATGTCCAAAATAATCAGAAATCATGGCTCTAAATCTTAAAGGAAAAAATTTATTACTCCGTCATGCCCGCGCAGGCGGGCATCCAGTGGTTTTGTATTTACATCGTAAATCCTGGATTCCCGCCTACGCAGACTTTTTAAAAGGGTAATTAATTTTACATAATCCTTTAACAGAATCATTTATTTATTCCCCGGCAAACATGATCAATTAGAAAATTGATTATGTTTGCCGGGCGCAAATTCAGGATATCATAATATACAAAGCTATCACTTTACTTAAATCGAAAGTCGAGTTTAAAATTATATAGCCAAGGGATTGTAGGTTTTATACCTTCTAAAGACAATTTTTCGGGCATATTCTCATAGTGTTTTTTCATCCTGTCAGGATTTGGGGCGTTATAGTATGTCACGACAATTGTATCCTGTCGCACCCGAATGTCGCCATCCAATCCTCTGAAGAAGTCTTTAGCCAAGTGTTCGGCATCCCAATGATCAACAGGATCTCCAATTCGTTGTCGAATCATAGAACATGCTGCTTGCGCGATTAATGCCATTGTCATTTGACCATAACGGATATTTAAATTCATGGTGCCTGCACGGCACCACCCAAGAGCTTGGTAGTTTTTGAAAAATTCTTCAATGTGCCATCGTTCAGGGTAATTTACAGAGAGATCCTCTATTTCATCTCGATCAGTGGTGCATAGAAACGCTTTAAAATCGTAATCATTTTGTTGTTCGCCCTTGCGCTGAATAAACTGATGGTAAGGTCCATGCTTGCTCCTGGTCATTTGATAGAGTTGTTTTGTTGTAGCATAGCCAGCCCAGTGCCTTGTATAAGTTTCCTCCGGCAAATTACGAATCGTTCGCGAAACAGAGGCGTTGTATGGCATAGGCACCAACATGTCAAAGGGTGAATCCGAATGAATCCGGTCAAAAAGCTCGACAGTGTAATGTTCGTTATCTGCTATCACAAGTGGCTTGTCCCTCTTGATCTTTAGGATCTCAGCCGCTACCGTGAGCAGTTGAGGAGTTTCCTGAGTCACTGTTTTAGCAGATGATGCGGTAGTAAAACATATAGGTTGTTCTGTACCGGTATCCAAACAGAAAAATGTTTGTGCCATTTTAGCCGGCTTTGATTCTCTATCCTTTTGCCGCCTAAGAACCTGTCTTTTAGTGCAAGACTTAGTACGATGGGGATCAATAGCTATGATTTTCCCATTAAAATGGCCAAAAGTCTGGCGAACCTTGCCAAGGGCTATTTGTAATCTTTGTGCATCAGCCACACTGTGTGTGTCTAATAGATTGTGTATGGCCGGATCAGTGGCAATAAAAGGCAAACCGTTGCCTAATTCAAAGCCCTTCTGGCTTAGAGTTCTCTTCATGCGTATGCCATTGACACACAATGCGCTTTCGTTAACAAGCTGCAAGGCCAGGCGGGGCTCGACTTGCTCATCGGAGTTACCGCTCCAGGATTTGAGTAAATCCCAGGCTCCGAGTCTGAGATATTCAGGGATCAGCAACCAGATCCCAACCATTGTGCCTGATATCTTGTTGGCTAATAGCTGTCGTACATCGCGTTCGATGCTTATAGGATCACTTAATTCTATGCGTATTTTGTCCCGTGTTCTATGGGTTTCAACCTCTATCGGCTCTTTTGCGGGTCGATAAATATGGAGTTTTTTTTTGAAGACCATATTCGGAAATGACTCGCTCAACGCTTCGTATGGCGATTGGAAATCCGTTCTGGTTTAATTTTTGAGAAATAACTTCCGGAGACATTTGAGGATCAAGAAATTTATAGCGAATGATCTGTCTTATAACCTCATCTGTTCTCCTGTAGTTGCTTTTGGGACCGCGTTTTAAATCTTTAAGTCCCTCTGCACCTTTTTCTAAAAATTGATGCAGGATCTGATAATAGCGTTGTCGAGAGAAACCGAATTTCTTTGCTGCGTTAACAGGGCCAAGTCCTTCGCATTGACCCTCAAACAGCATGGCAAGCTTATATGTTATTTCGTCATCTTCCTTTATTGGAAGAGAACCTCCAGGCCCTGAGAGAAGCAAGGTGTTTTTATCGATTTCAATCATGCTATATTCTCCTGAGATAAGATTAATAAGATGGTTAAGACAAGCACAGGAAGAAATAGCATGAAAGGGTTAAAATGTCAATTTAATTATGGCGGAATATTCATTATCCATCTGTTTTTTGATATTACCTATTTAATATCAAATTGAGTTATAGTGGGATTAATAATTATTAACGCAATGCACTAAATTATAATTAACCGCCATATTTGATTAGTCATTTTCACCATAGAAATTCATAAATGACACCAGCTGTACCGATATTCGTGGAAAAAATGTTAAATTATCTACCACATTAAAATCTCTGCGAAAGCGGGAATCCAGCGATTTCGGGTACTTCTGGACTCCCGCTTTCGCGGGAGTGACGGCTCCCGGGACTTTTTACGAGGTTGTCAATATTCAGTAACAAAGATTCATTTGACAATTTAAAAAACTATTCTTCTTTTTTTCGGATTCACGCTGTCAGCATTCAGCTTTCGGCTTTCAGCAAATGAATTTAAAATAATGTATTGGCTGACCGCTGACTGCTGACCGCTCCATCCGGAAAAGGGACTATTTCCGGGCGGATACCAATTCGATCATTTCCTCATACCAGCCGTCCGAATATCCAAGAATCCCATTTCTCAAATGAGTATTGATTCTCGCAAGCATGATATTCGTCGCTCTCGCATAAATCTTATTGTTTACCTCAATGACATCCAGCCCGAGGACCCTGCAGGTATGTGAAATCACATTCACGAACTCCTTCCTCTTCAGACGAACCCGCTTTTCCGTCTTTTCGAGAATCTCAATGTCGTCCTCTCTGAGCTTGAAATATTTGATAAAAAGGTCCAAGGCCCTGTCCAGATCCGTTCCTTCGTGAACCAGCCTGTCCCAATTCTGTTCAAGCCACTGGAGTCTTTTTTCTGCGACCGTATCGCTCATGATCTCAAAGGCCGTATCCCGACCGTACCGGTCTCCCACCGCCAGGATGAGCCGATAAAGATCAACTTCATATTCCTGCATCACATTCAGGACGTCCTTGACAACACGGCCGCTATAGGCCTTTGCCCGTTCTTCTATATCTCGCAGGATTTCGTCCCTGCCCCAGGCCCTGTTCTCTTCCCGTCCTGTCACATTCATGTTTCTGAGTCCCTTACAATGGTGACCATGAAAGACCATTACCAGCTTGAGAGAGGAAGGCGGATATCGATGGCCCTACGGGGGCACTCCATCATGCACGTTCCTTCGAACCAGCAATCGCTCACATAGGTCACCCTGGGCAGATTCAACTCGTCATCCCATGCAAACACATCCATTGGACAGACATCATAGCAGGTACGACATCCGTTACACCGGCGATAATCTATCTTTATGGGCAAACGAACAGTCACTTAATTTCTGTCCTCCACATATTCCGGCCTCATTTCCGGGAATTCTCCTTTTTCGAGTACCATTTCTCCATCTTTACGGAACGCGATAACTACCTTCTTATCCCATTCCGGGTTCCTGTAGGGGAAATCCTTCCGGTAAAAAGACGCCCGCGTATCCTCCCTCATGAGGGCGGACCTGAAATGGACCTCAGCCAGGTCAATGAGGTTACGGCAATCCATAACCCTCATAAGTTCGTGTGGCGTGGCAGCCGATAATTTGGGGAGCCAGTCCATGCGAATATCGGCCAGGCGACTGAGACCCTCCTTCAGCTTACCTGCAGACCGAAAGATCCCCGTGTAGCGCTCGGTTATCATTCGAATCTTTGTCTCAAACTCCAAGGGCTCCGCGCCCTCCTTCACCTTCAAGGGAAGAAAAACCCGCTTTTTATAATCCCTAACCTGACCCTCATCGATTATTGGATCTCCGGTTTCAGCAGCATCCCTGACGGCATTTTCTGCAGTAATAAACCCCGTGGCTATCGCGCCCGTCACGGCGCCGCCGGCCTGAACGCAGTCCCCGGCGGCATAGAGACCTTTCATGGTCGTTTGAAAGGTCTCATCCGTGACGATACCCGCCATATTTTTCGTCAGGGCCAGGGGTTTCGTACCATGAAGTTCCCAGCGGTGTGTCCGGTAATCCCATCCGCGATCCTTGATGTATTTCAATGATATCGGCCTTTCGTCCGATGTGGCGATTTCTCTCTTTATCTGGTGATCCTCCGGGTTACTCGGCACATCAAAGTACAATGGGGTACGGCCTTGCTCCTCCTCTTCGACATATTTCTCTAAGGACATGAAGGCATTCTCGCACACGACATCCCCCATGGCGTTAACAATGCGTGTGGACATGCCGTCCCCGTCGGTTAAGGAACCGAACATCAGGGTCTTATCGTCAATGAGTCTCGAAAACCATGAAGAAAACTCCATGTTGACGAGTTTTCCTCCGGCCCTGTAGGCCATTGCATGGGCATCACCCGCCCCTGTTGGGCACCAGTGGTACATCATCTTATTCCTCCAGGGAGCCCCGTCCTCGGGGTTGAAGATACGCTGTACTATGCCGGTGGCAACAATGGTAGCCTTCGCCTTGATCACAATGAAGTCATTATTTCGCACGTTAAGTGCCAGGGTCCCCACCACCCTCCCCCCGTGGCATAGCAAATCCAACCCCATGGTCCGCTCAAGTACCCGGACTCCCCGCTTCCGAACGGCTGTTGCGAGCTGGGGCTTAAAACGCTGGCCGTGAAAACGAATCGTGGTCATTCCTCCTGTTCTTCCCGAAGGGATCCAGTAATACTCGCCGTCATCCCATCGAATGGATACTCCCCATGTTTCAAGCTCCTTCAGCCTTTTTTTGGTATCCTTCCAGGCGGCATAAAACAGGTTCGGGTTGGTCAGGCCCTTCTTCGCAAATATGGGCGGGTACACTCCGTCGTCACATACCTGCGTCACGATGTCATGGATCGTGACTCCGGCATTGGGAATGGTTGCGATATGATCCATCCCGGAAGCCGCACCGCCGCTCCTTCTTATGGCGGCCTTGTCTATCAGGGTCACATCCGCGCCATGCTCGCTTGCCTTGACCGCGGCAACACAACCTGCGACACCCCCACCGACGATCAGCACCTCGGTTTCAATGATATTGTCCTCAATATTTTCCAGGTCCATCTATTTTCGTCTCCCTTTAAACCTCTTTAGAGAGTCCCTTATCCTTCCAGTATTCCTGGACGCATTTTTCCGTGGCCTCGAGATAGCTGATGTCTTCCCTCTCCGCGAGTTCCTTGATCCTCGACCAGAGATCGTCCTTTATTCCAGGCATGGCTTCTTTCTCGTCGTTCATTTTCTTCACTCTATCTCCTCGCCTCTTTATTTCTTAGAGATCCTTAAGACCGATCCATTCGCATGAGATCTCGTCATCCTCTATGGTCACCATTTCCATCTCTGCACTCTCCCCAAGGGCGCCACCGTTAATAAAGGTTGTCTCCTCATGTTTTTCAATGCCCTTGGTCTCATGAACATGGCCAAATGTATGCAGGAGCGGCTTAAATCTGAGCACCGCATCCCTGAATGCGTTCGATCCGATATTCCCCTCCTTTGCCTTCTCGCCATAGGTAGAGACGGCATAGGCGATCCAGTTCTCCTTTACCTTGTCCAGAATGCGATAGGGAGGAACATGTGTCACAAAGATCGACTTCTTTGGATCTACCTGTTCAAAAAGCCTGGCCAGGTCCGCGGCCGCCTGATCCTCCGTAAACATGAGATCAGGGGCTTCGACAATATTTTCGTCCAGATACTGGACGCGACCATTGTAACCGAGAAGTTTGAATCCTTTTACATCGATGACACTCTTGTGAAGGATCTCTATGTTTTCACTGAAATCAACCGGATCCAGTCCCAGATGGGGGGCAATCCGGGTCGGAACCGTATCCGAGTTTCCCAAAACGCCGTAGATGGGAATTTTATTTTTAATTACGGAAAAGAGATGGTTTATCTTGGTAGAATCTTCCACTGCCTTCCTGAAGGCCGCTTTGACATCCTCGGAC
>CAYTUL010000245.1:0-6513 GCA_964441135.1 uncultured Desulfobacteraceae bacterium
AACCAGTGCAGGAGTCTCTCGTACTCCCGGGAATCGATTTCCTGATTGGCCATATCCCTCGCCCTTCCCGTGGGTACCAATAAAAAGATATGATGCGCAACAGCCCCTAACTCGATGGCCATTTCAAGTATCTTTTCAATCCGGTCGACATTGTGCCTGGTCACGGTAGTGTTTATCTGGAATTCGATACCCGCCTCCCTTAATAAAGAAATGCCCTTCAGGGCGGAATCAAAGGCCCCGGGGACCTTTCTGAAGCGATCGTGTCCCCGGGAGTCGGCATCATCGAGGGAAATACTGATCCTTTTTATTCCGGATGATTCGATCCTGTCCGTGATGGATGGGGTCAGCAGGGTGCCGTTGGTGGCCATGACCATGCGAAGACCCAGTTCCGTTCCATATCCGGCAAGGTCAAAAATATCATCCCTCAGAAGCGGTTCACCGCCGGATAGAATGATTATGGGCTTCCCCGTGCCGGCGAGTTGATCCAGGATCTCCATGGC
This sequence comes from uncultured Desulfobacteraceae bacterium, assembly GCA_964441135.1. Taxonomy (GTDB): domain Bacteria; phylum Desulfobacterota; class DSM-4660; order Desulfatiglandales; family HGW-15; genus CAYTUL01. The sequence continues at coordinate 501 of CAYTUL010000245.1, forward strand.
CTTCCCTGTCCCTAATTCCCCCTCATAGGGCCCCTTCTCGGAGGAGGCCCTGCAGTGAACGCAGTTGAGATTGCAGCTCCTTGTCACCTCCCAGGCAACAAGTCTCGGTCCATTTTCTTTTTTCCCCCTATCATGCATGGTAGATCGATTCCTAATGGATAGCACTATCCAACGTACATTGGTTTCAAGTCTCGGGTGTCGGGTTTCGGGTGTCAGGTTCGGAATCTCTCTCAGACTACAGCATTTCAGCCGCTTCCCTGGCAAAATAGGTGATGATCAGATCCGCGCCCGCCCTCTTTATACACGTGAGCGCCTCCATCATGACCCTCGTGCCGTCAATCCACCCTTCCCTGCCGGCGGACTTTATCATGGCATATTCACCGCTTACGTTATAGGCCACAAGCGGTAAAAGGCATTCCTCCCTCACCCGCCTTATGATATCAAGATAAGGGAGAGCGGGTTTTACCATGATCATATCGGCCCCCTCTTCCATATCCAGAATGGCCTCTTTTAAGGCCTCAACGGCATTCGCAGGATCCATCTGATACCCCGATCTGTCCCCGAATTGAGGAGCCGAATCAGCAGCCTCCCTGAAAGGACCATAAAAGGCAGAGGCGTATTTCACGGCATAGGAGAGAATACCCGTAACCGTAAACCGTTTGTCATCGAGACCTTTCCTTATGGCCGCAACCCTGCCGTCCATCATATCGGACGGCGCTACAAAATCGACGCCCGCTCTCGCGTGGCTCAAGGCCTGTTTTACCAGCATCTCGAGGGTGGCATCATTGTCCACCTGGCCGTCCCGGATAATACCGCAATGGCCGTGATCCGTGTACTCGCAGAGACATACATCCGTAATGACTACCATTTCGGGCACCCTGTCCTTAATTTCCGAAATCGCCCTTTGCACAGCCTCATCGTCATTACAGGCGCTGCTCCCCACAGGATCCTTTTCCGCGGGAAGACCAAAAAGGATCACGGACGGTATTCCCCTGGACCAGATTTCCTCAGCCTCCTTTACGACGGTATCGACTGAAAACTGATACTGGCCCGGCATGGACGGTATCGGGTCCTTTGTTCCCCGGCCCTGTTTCACAAAAAGGGGAAAGATGAAATCCTTCGGGGAGAGGCTTGTCTCCCTTACCATATCCCTTATGGCTGCGGTTCTTCTCAGCCGTCGCGGACGAATAATCATGAATATACCCTCACTGACAACATCGATATCATCACTAGTTTCCATCCAGAAACAGTCCATTTCTGGATGGAGCCTTCAGCGGCCGGCGGTCAGCAGTCAGCCAAGTCTTTGTTTTTAATTTCCTTTGCTGTCGGCTGATAGCTGAATACTGATAGCGCAAATTCAAAAGCCTTCGTTTTTGGGTGAGCATGAACTAAAAAACAGAAGAATGACTGATTCTTAAATCTATGCGATCTCTTCATCCGTAAGGTAACAGGCGGGGTCGGGGGCCCACAGATCACCCGTCGCCGCTTCGGCCCTCACCCTGAAATTCCCCCCGCAGATATCGAGCCACCGGCAGGCGGCACACCTCCCCTTAACGTATCCCTTTTTATCCTTCAGCCTGGCCATCAGGGGATCCGAGAGGTCTGTCCATATGCGACTGAAGGGTTTTTCGAGGACATTACCGAAACTGTGATGTCTCCAGAACTGATCCGCGTACACGGAACCATCCCAGCTTATACACCCGATTCCTCTACCGGAACTGTTTCCTTCGTTCATTTTGAGAAGCTGGAGGACCTCTTTGCTTCGCGGGTTGTTTTCCTTTACCATTCTGAGGTAGAGATAGGGCCCGTCCGCGTGATTATCAACGGTCAGGACCTCCTTGGGCAGGCCGCGTTCATGGAGATCTCTGGTTCGGTCCATTATCAGATCCACTGCCCGGCGCGATTCCTCATGGGACAGGTCATGATCGATTATTTCGGAGCCCCTTCCCGCGTAGACCAGGTGATAAAAACATACCCTGGGAATATCCCTTTCTTCAATGAGATCAAAGATGGAAGATATCTCATCCTTATTCAGGCGATTGATCGTAAACCTGAGACCTACCTTGAGGCCCGCTTCCCGGCAGTGTTCGATCCCCTTCAAGGCATCCCTGAAGGCGCCTTTTTTCGAGCGAAATCGATCGTTGACCTCCGCCATTCCGTCCAGGCTTACACCGACGTATGAGAGCCCGATCGTCTTCAGTTCTTTAGCCTTCTCCCGGGTAATCAGGGTGCCGTTTGTAGAGATAACGGCCCTCATCCCTTTATCCACGGCATAACCGGCAAGGTCGGTCAGGTCGGGCCGCATTAATGGTTCACCCCCGGAAAAAAGGATCACGGGTGAACCGAATTCGGCAAGATCGTCAATAACGGCCATGGCCTGTTCACCGGTGAGCTCCCTGTCCCTGGTTCTTTTCACGGCCCGGGCATAGCAGTGCATACAATTGAGATTGCAGGCACGCGTCACATTCCAGACTACCACAGGTTTCTTATCGATGGAAAACTGGAGAAGATGGGATGGAAGATTTCCGGATTTTCTTTCATAGCGAAGGGCGTCGGAAGGTTCAATCGTCCCGCAATAGAGTTTGGAAATTCCTATCATCTTACGCGCTCTGCATCCGGCGGCTACTCTCCGGAACCCAGTTTAAGGTCGGACGCGTTTGGCAGCCCATGATCCCGATTATCCTGATAGGACTTTTTTATCAGGCTGTTCACATAATTCTCCATGTCGGTTATGGCTTCACCATCGATGACAAAGGTCTCCATTCCGGATCGATCCTTGATAAGTTTGAGCCCGTATTCAAGTTTTTTGGCGATATAAAAGGTCAGCGGACCGGGCTCTCTGCCGGTCTCAATGGACTGCCTGATTAATTCATCCACGGCACTATCGTCAAGGGAGATATTGATGTCGAGTTTATCACTCAGCAGGGCCTCTTCCTTTCTGACTTCCTTGTACATGCGTACGAAATCATCAACCGCAGTGTTGATATCGGAAGTCGTGTTAAGGTAAAGCTGGGCGATTATAGCCTTTCTCTCATCATTTATTTCAAGCCCCGATAACTGGTGAAAATCGTTCCCCCGTGCCGTGATGAATCCCATGATGTCTTCCAGCTCTTGCCTGACCGCGTTCTCAAACCGCTTCACCCTGTCCGGATCTTCGGGATTCTCTTTCAGGGAGATCAACTCCGCTTCCGGGTTTTCAACCAGTTCCGGCGTTACTAACAGTTTCTTGAGATCCGTCGAGGGCAGGTTTTTTTCAAAGGGAATAAGCACCTTCTCAATGGCGCTCACAAGGCCCCTGGCACCTGTCCTCTCGGTGGCCGCGAGTTCCGCTATTTTGACCAATGCCTCCTTTTCGAACTTGATATCGATTCCATAGGACATGAAATCCTGTCTCTTGCTTACAATGATCGGATTATTGGGGTTTTGAAGGATCTCGACCAGATCTTCCTTGTTAAGCTCGTCAAACACGACGACAACGGGAAGCCTTCCAATAAATTCGGATTCAAATCCGAATTCCACCAGGTCCTGGGCCGTCACTTCTTTAATAATATCCCAGGGGATCTCGGTGGGCCTTACATCGGCTTCAAATCCAATCCCCTGTTTCTGAAGGCGTTTTTTAATGATTTCCGCGAGATCGCCAAAGGCCCCGCTCATAATAAACAGAATGTTTTTCGTATTTACCACCTTCTTCTCTTTTTTGCCCGTTCTCCTGTAATGTTCAATAGCCTGGATCTGGGAAACGGCGTCATGGGGAACCTTTAAATCAACATCCGTTTCCTCCATTGGTTTCAGGAGAGCCCTCTGGACACCGGTCCGGGAGACATCATGGCCGATAATATTCCTGGCCGAGGCAATCTTATCGACCTCATCAATATAGATGATGCCATTTTCAGCCAATTCAATATTATCATTGGCTTCATACACAAGATCCCTTACGAGGTCCTCAACATCTCCGCCCACATAACCGGTCTCACTAAATTTGGTCGCGTCGCCCTTGACCATGGGAACCCCGAGCTTCTGGGCGATCAGTTTAATCATATAGGTTTTACCCACACCCGTCGGGCCTATCATCAGCACATTATTCTTAATCATACCTATTCCAACGCTCTTCTTATGATCCGCAAATTTTTTCAGGTAGTTCACCCTGTTGAAATGGGTACATATTTTTGTAGCCAGAACGGCCTTGGACTGGGTCTGTTTTACGACAAAACTATCAAGATAGGCCTCGAGCTCCTCGGGCAGCATATCGAAAGTGGGGCCCTCTCCTTTCTTGGCCTTATCATCCCCGTCATCGGTCATTTCCTCTTCGCCCTTGGGAAAGAGAAAGGGTGAAATGATCTTGATCCGGTTCCCGTATTTCTTAGACAGGTAATCGCTCAGTTCCTTCTCCAACTCCTGCTGGTTGGGAAGCTTTCCACTGTCATTCTTTACGACCGTGATATCCTTTTCCATCGTTACCTCATTATGTAAAAATCCAGAATTCTTTAATATTCGCAAAAGTCTCAATAAAAATGACCTTCGGGTTAATATATGCATTGATGAAGAGGATTTCAACCCAAATTCTATGATGTTATCATATTGACTCATTCCGGCAATTCGTTTAAAGCGAAGAGTAACCGGCGAATACCATAAAGCATGATCGGATTTCCTGGTCTATTTCATTAATTTAATTTGGTAATAGGTAAGCCATTTCATAGCGTTCATCCGAAAATGGACTCTTCCGGATTTCCATCCTCCCGAGCCCCGGTATGCAGGATTTCTGCTTCGCGGGGACAGGCTACTGCAGACTCCGCCGGTCATAGCCTATGAGGTCGGACGAGGACGAGTACGCTATTGGCTATCCGCATTCAGCTTTCGGCAAATATTTCACATGATTTGGCTAGGGCTGATCGCCTTTTGGTCATGTGCACTCGACATGAGTTTGCCGACATGTCTCAAGCCCGATGGGCTGTCCGTTGAAAGTCATATATTGCCGGATAAAAACTTACCCTTATGATCCGGTAAATACAGGGGAATAATCCCTATCCAAGGGGCATAGAATGGTCTCCCGCCTTGAGATAAGACTACAAAAAGGTTTGTTTGACGCCGAGGGTATGAATATCAGGCGAAAGGCGCGGGACTATTTCGGGTTTGAGGTCGAGGCTATCCATGTAATCAAGGTACTTACGATAGACGCCGGACTGAATGACGAACAGCTTGATGCCCTTCGCAGGGAGATTTTTACGAACCCTGTCACGGAGGAATCCTCCTTTTCACCCTTAGCCCGGGATTTTGACTGGCTCATCTGGATCGGCCTCAGGCCGGGCGTAAGGGATACGGCCGGAAGTACGGCCATTGAAGCGATCGAAGATCTTCTTCAGGTCCGGTTCAAACCGGAGGAGTCTGTCTACACCTCAAAGCTCTATGAGATCAAGGGAGGGCTTTCAAAAGGAGAGGCGGAAAAGATAGCCGGCGAGATCCTCGCAAATGACATCATCCAGCAATACCGGGTATTTTCAAAGGATGGGTGGAACCCGGATGAAGGTATAGGCTTCATCGTTCCCAAAGTCGTTCTTGATCATATCCCCCTCGTCCGGACTATCGCCGTCGGGAGTGACGAAGAGCTTCAACGGATCTCAATCGAGCGAAACCTCGCCCTTCATGAAAGGGATGTGCCCACGATTCGCAGCTATTTCCTGAGGGAAGATATCCGGGCGATGAGAAAGAAGCAGGGCCTCGATCTGCCGACGGATGTGGAACTGGAATACATATCCCAGGCCCGGAGTGACCATTGCAACCATAACACCTTTAAGGGCCTGTTCCGATATCGGGACATTGCGACCGGTCACGAAGAAATAGTCGATGATCTCTTTAAAACCTGCATTGAAGGGCCTACCCTCGAAATCAAGGGGAAAAAGGACTGGGTCGTCTCGGTCCTGTGGGACAACGCCGGGGTGGCCCGCTTTGACGACCGGCACTATTATGTCATTACCGGTGAGACCCACAACAGCCCGTCCAACATGGAGGCCTACGG
>CAYTUL010000246.1:0-6496 GCA_964441135.1 uncultured Desulfobacteraceae bacterium
GAGCCAAAGATATGATGGTCTCGTAAAAAGTCAAAATTCGCATTTATTTGTCATTCCCGCGAAGGCGGGAACCCAGTAATTTCGGACGCTTCTGGACTCCCGCTCCCCGATCAGGTCGAGGACAGGCTTCGCGGGAGTGACGGCTTCGGGGACTTTTTGCGAGATTGCCAAAGATATGAGCTCTAAAAATCCAAGACCCTACCACCCTGGATAATTTCCTATTTTACTCCCCGTCGCAGAATGGTATAGGGTCTCATAACCTCTTCAAGCAGGATGAATTGCGAGTGATTCACAACATCCACCATCCTCCCCTCGGTTGTCATCAGGATATCAGGTAGTTTTATCATTCCCAGAGAACCATCGGGACGAAGCACTTCGAGCTCTTCCCCCGCGTGGATCTTGTTTCTTACCTCCAGGACGCTCCTTCCATCTATCCTTTCTTCTGTGACATTCCCTACGAAAACAGACTCCGAACAGGATTCACTTTGCCGCCACTGGTAATCATCAGAATCGATATCGCCTTTCATGAACCCTGTTGAATAGCCCCTGTTTGGGATCCGGCCCAAGATTTTCAGGGCCTGTTCCTTTGTAAAATTCTTCCCGTCTAAGATTTGCCTGTAAAAGGAAACCGCGGCGGCTATGTAATGAATGGATTTCATCCTGCCTTCGATCTTGATGGAATCCACCCCGGACTCCTCAAGGGCCGGTATGAATTCAAAAAGGGCGAGATCTCTACTGTTGAAAAGGTACAATCCCCTCTCATCCTCAAATACCGGCATGTATTGGCCGGGCCTGGTCTCTTCCACTACAGCGTATTTCCACCTGCATGGATGTTTGCATTCACCACGATTGGCGCCATGGCCGGTAAGGTAGTCACTGATGGCGCAACGGCCTGAATAGGAAAAACATACGGCCCCGTGGATAAAGACCTCGGTCTCAATCATGCCCTTGATTCTCTTCTGTATCTCCTCAATCTTTTCCAGTGAAAGCTCCCTTGCCAGATTAACCCTTGAGGCGCCGAGATGTTTATAGGCGAGAGCCGCCTGGTAGCTCGTTGTATTGGCCTGTGTACTTATATGAAGCGCTGCCTTCAGTCCAAGCTTTTTAAGCTCCATCAGCACACCCAAATCCGAGATGATAAACGCATCGGCGCCCATCTCGTCCAGGGTCCTGGCGATATTTCTTATCCTGTCATATTCATGGGAGAAGGGATAGATGTTAAGGGTTACATAGCCCCTTTTATCCTGCTTATGAAGGAAATCAAGGCCGGCGGATGCTTCATCGAAACTGAAATTTCCGGCAAAGCTTCTAAGAGATCCGAACTCGGTTCCGAAATACACCGCGTCGGCTCCATAGATAACAGCCCATTTCAATTTTTCGAGGTTGCCTGCAGGCGCGAGTAATTCCATTAATTTGATTGTTTTCCCTTTAAAGGCGATGATCTGTACATAGCCAATCCGGTTTATTAAGGAGCATTCTTTTAACCATGAATCTTTTTTAGAAGCCAGGCCATATTTTCGCCAAGCACCCTCATTATGAGAATGCCTTCTTCGTCCTTCTCTACTTCACCTTTTTTCAGACCAAAACCCATGTTCCAGTATCTGGACCCCGGAACGATCATCTGAGTAATGAGAAAAAAATGATTAAGGGTATCAAATGCGTGGATACTACCTGCCCTTCGCACGGCTACAACCGCAGCGCCTATCTTGCGTTTAAATAAATCTCCGTTGGCCTTGGATACGAGTCCCGCGCGATCAATCAAGGCCTTCATTTCTGCGCTAACGTCCGTGAAATAGGTCGGTGATCCAAGTATGATTCCATCGGCCTTGATCATTTTCTCTATGCACTCATTCAGGATGTCATCATTTACTGAACAACGCTGATCCCTGTTATCCATACACTTGTAGCAGGCCGCGCAGCCCTTGATCCTCTTCCCGGAAAGCTGATAAAGCTCCGTTTCGATCCCTTCCCTGCGCAATTCTTCCAAAGCTTGCTTGATGAGTATGGCGGTATTCCCGTCTTTCCTGGCACTTCCGTTAAAGGCAATCACTTTCATCTTTGTACTCCTTGTTATAAACGGATTAGATGGATTCGCATTCAACCTAATCTTAAAGCGGCTATTTCATATAAAGATCAGGTGACCATGATCTTCCCGGATTGGATTATTATTTATCAGACAACAGGGGATAAGACAATTGTAATGTTTGAAACCATCTGCCTCAAATGGGCATGAAATGAAGGGAAAAACAAGAATGTCGCGCCGCTCAACTCAGGAACAACTTGACGAGCAATATCTTTATGAGGTAAAAGCATAAATAAAAAGTCCCTTAAATAATATATAAAATTACCATGAAGATAGCACAGTATTATCACCAGGGTGTAATTAGATTAGGTCTCATTAAGGATGAAGGCCTGATACCGGTCCGGTTTGATGGGGATATGATCGATCTGATCAAGGCCGGAATAAAATGTACACCGTCCGGTGATCCATTATCCATTGATGATGTCCGATTTGCCCCACCTGTAAACCACCCTTCAAAAATCATTGGAATAGGTCTGAACTATATGGATCATATCCGGGAAGGCAGCGCAAAAGTCCCGGAGTCCCCAATCGTGTTTACTAAATTTCAAAGCAGTTTGACCGGTCATAAAGGCCCTATCATCTGGGATATTTCTCTGACAAAAAAGGTTGACTTTGAGGCGGAACTGGCAGTGGTTATAGGAAAAACCATGCACGACTGTCCGGAACATGAGGTCCTGGATGGCATTTTTGGTTATACGTGCGCCAATGACGTAAGTGCAAGGGATCTTCAGTTCGGGGACGGACAGTGGGTGAGGGGAAAATCCCTGGATACTTTCTGTCCGCTCGGTCCCTGGATAGTAACCTCTGACGAGATTCCGGATCCCCATTCCCTGAGCATTAAGTGCCGGCTGAATGGGGAGGTCATGCAGGACGGAAATACGGGCCAAATGATCTTCAAGCTACCCCGGCTTATCAGCTTTCTTTCAAAAAATTTTACCCTGATCCCCGGAGACGTTATCCTGACCGGGACTCCTCATGGAGTCGGTTGTTTCAGGGACCCACCCCTATTCATGAAAGATGGGGACAGGATTGTTGTCGAAATAGAGAATATCGGACGACTCGAGAATACCTGTAAAACCTCCCCATCTAAGTACATTCATTACAATCGATCCATTTCCAGGGGTTCCGTGTCCGAAGACCCCAATTGAGTCATCTGAATCTTTCAATATTTTCTTTTCCTTGCGAATTTTTCCTGTATCTCCTCAATAAGTCCTGGCATGTTTAAATTTAAAACCCTGAGCAGGGTTTGATACGAGGGCATTGCGTTTTCAGGAGGACGCACAGCAAACCAGGATATTCGAGCTTGATGCGCCCTCTACACAGGAGGCAAAGATCGGCCAGTATCGGAAACGGCGTCTCAGGTTCCCTTCTAATCTGGTATCTATCCCAATAGCCCCTTTTACAGCCTTCGCCGCTTTTGCTCCTGAATAACCTCCTCGATTTGTGACGGGCTCATGAATCCCAGGTCAACCAGAATCTCTCCGATGAATCTATGCTTTAATCCTGCGAGGTCTTCTTTCATTTGCATAGATACTGCCTTACCAATCTCACCCCCTGTAACAAATCCCATTTCCACAGCCAGTGTACCAAAGCGTATTTCTCTCTCTGCATAGCTCATTGCTTGCAACCCTTATGTGGAACATAAATGGCTTCTACTGTCTCGTTCGTTGTCGAATGGGGCCGGATCATGCCAGTTTACTTGGTCAAATAGATTAACTCAATTAAAAAGCATTTTAAAGCCCTATAATGCATTTCGAAAGGGACCGCAAATTAGAAAATAACCTGACAATATGTATCCTTGATTCACGGCCCGAATTCGCACCCTTCGATTCGTATCATTTTCCAGATTTTTCCGAGGGAGGAGAGGGAAAATTATTATTCACTTTTCTTTTATTCTTTTTGATCTTATGATTTCTATCATCGGTTTAATTTCTTTTGCCGGGGCTCCAAATCATGGATGGTCTGGTACAAAATAAAGGAGAATGCTCTCTGGCAGATTGATCACTAGGATCATGTTCTTTTATGAGAAAAGAGGATTGGTGAAAAACGCACAAACCTTATCGGTGTGAAAGATGAGCCCCCCTTTAACAAAAAGATCTTTATGGCAATAGGAAAAGAAGAGACCCTCGGAACGATTGATTTGCAGGCATTAATCGATGCGATCCCGTTTTATGTAATGTTAGTGGATGAAAAGCACGAGATCCTTATGAGCAATAGGGCCATAAAAAAGGATCTCGGTTTGAATCCTCAGCAAATTATCGGCTTCTATTGCCCGAAGGTCGTACACGGTCTTGATGAGCCGTATCCGGGTTGTCCTCTTGAAGAGGCCTTGGAGAAGGGTCACGATGTGGAGCGGGAATTTTTTAATCCTGAAACCGAAAGTTGGGTCAGTTCCGCAATTTACTCTACAGGCAGAAAAACCCCTGGAGGTCGTGAAATTTTCATCCACTTCATTCTTGACATTTCAGAAAGGAAACGGGCAGAAGCGGAGCTTCGTAAAAATTATGAAATCCAATCCGTCATCAATGACATCCTCCGGCTTTCACTCGAAGATATTCCTCTCGAGGAGCTCCTGCAGCAAACACTTGCCCTTATCTTCTCTATCCCCCAGCTCGCCGTTGAAGCAAAAGGAAGCATTTTCCTCGTTGAGAATAAAGAGGATATATTAATCATGAAATCCCAGAGCGGGCTTTCAAAGCAGATTCAGAAAGAATGCGCTCGCGTCCCTTTCGGCAAATGTCTCTGCGGGCAGGCCGCCCAAATGCAGGAAACGCAATTTGCCGAGAAAATCGATAATCGCCATGAGACCCGATATGAGGGAATGGCCCCCCATGGGCACTATTGCGTCCCTATCCTCTTGCCGGAAAAGGTCCTCGGGGTGATCAATCTCTATCTAAAAGAAGGACATATCTTTAACAAAAGAGAAGAGGAATTTCTCACCACGATTGCCAATTCCCTGGCAGGTATCATCGAGCGTAAACAAATCGATCAGGCCCTTAAAGAAAGGGAAAAGGAATTAGAGATTAAGTCCGTAAATCTGGAAGAAATGAACAGTGCGCTGAAGATCCTGCTCGAAAGACGGGATGAGGACAGAAAAGAACTTGAGGAAAAGGTACTCTTTAATGTCAAGGGACTTGTAGTCCAATACGTGGACAGATTGAGGAACAGTGGTTTGGATAAAAGGCAACTCGGCTATCTTGATGTCTTGGAATCCAATTTAAATAGTATTATTTCACCATTTTCTCGCAAGATGTCCTTCAAATATTTGAACCTTACCCCTGTTGAGATCCAGGTCGCAGACCTCATAAGACAGGGTAAAACCACAAAGGAGATAGCGGACATATTCAACCTTTCCACTAGAACGATTGAGTTTCACAGGCAAAACATTCGAAAAAAACTCGGTCTTACAGAAAAGAAGGCAAACCTCAGGACAAGTCTTTTAGCTCTCCAATAATACTTGTTTTTTCCCAGTATTTTACCCCAATTAAATTAGTAACATTTTCCTTGAATTATCTGTTATCATTTATTTTGGGTTTTTATAGTCCTTTATCACATTCTCGAGTTAATTCGCATTAGGGGGACTTTCCCTCCATTATTAGAGAAAGGATTTAGTGATATATTTAACCTAATCAAAATTAAGGAAACGTGATGATTTTCAAAATGGGCTGAAGGGGCTCCTGATAGGGCATAGTGACGGCACTATCGGGGGCGAGTATAAAAAGACTTAAAGGATTAATATTTTCATCGTAAAAAATTCATCGAAACGAAAAAAGGGGGAATAACAATGTTACCTACAATTTTAAAAAAGAAATGGTTTTATTCAGAGGACTATATTGCACTTGGTTTGCTCATTGTGCGCATCGGCGTTGGTATCGCATTTATCTGCCATGGTTTTCCGAAACTTTTTATGGGCGGGGCCCCGAATTTAGCCAAGGGTCTTGCCGCTGCGGGGATTCCGGGAGGTGTTTTCGCGGCCTACTTATCCGGTATGGCGGAATTTTTTGGCGGTATTTTTCTCATAGCCGGCTTGCTTTTCAGGCCGACCGCGATTGTGATGACAATTAACATGGCTGTGGCCCTCAGCTTTCATTTTAGAATGGGTCACCCATTCCTCGAATATTCGCATGCGTTGGAAAGCGGCATACTCTTCCTGTCTCTCATATTGACAGGTCCCGGAGAATTTTCTCTTGACCGCGTGTTTTTCGGAGAACATGAAGCGGTGGAGGTACAACCCAAAGAATATCATCATGGGATGCCCCACCCTTCCAAACAGGCCGCTTGATGAGATTTAACGGCTAAGGACCGGCTAAAATCCGGTCCTTCTCAGTATTGTCCGGTTAGGATATTGCATACCAATCCACTCAATGGTCTGCGGGGATCTCTTTGAAGAGACGAACTCGTTTATGTGCAAGT
>CAYTUL010000247.1:0-6486 GCA_964441135.1 uncultured Desulfobacteraceae bacterium
GAACAGGATAAGACTTGGCGAACGGATCAATGAGCTGCTGCAACATCACAGGGACCGGTGCGCCTCGATCCTGGAAATACTCAGGCCAGGACCCAAGACGGCCATAGAGATCGCGAGGGAGCACTTTGATGAAAATCTGCTTAAAGGATACGGGATGCTCATGGCCTCCAACGAAGTGATCAGCCACTGCGAACTCCTGATCAAGTGCGGGGACCTTGTGACAACTGACGGACATACATACCAGTCAACAGGAGGCAACTTCTTTGAAAAGACTATATAGTGACAATGGGGACGCCACGCTACATTCACCTCAATCCGCTCCAAGCAAGCCTTGTAAAGGAACTCACCGGCGGGCCATTAGCGTTCTGTTCACGTTCACCATTTCTCAGGTCTCGGCAATGATCCGGCTTTCGATTCCCGGCTGTTCACATGGAATATCTTGGTTTTTTGTATAGATTTCCCGGGGTGTTAAGAATATCCGGTTTATAGACCTTCTCTTTCCAATCTTCCGGTTTGATAATATATTTAAAACCTGGTTCTATGGGCCAGATCAGAGTTCAGAGGTTTTGCCCCCGCGCAAATCAGCGGGATTTCCAACTGGCCTTGTGATCCGGCCTCCTCACTTACACCCTTTGAGGTTCTACTCAAGACCGGCTCCTGTAGGGTTGGATTTTAGAATGCCTGAATTTGAGATATTCAAGGCTGATGGCAGGCAGGATATCCCCGGCGGTATAACCGAAATGAGCATATGATAAAAAAAACTATTGACTTTTATTGACTAAAATATATATTATGAGCATAAGCTCATAATAGGAAATGGACATGCCAAGGCTTAAAAAAATCAGATGGGTACGAGGACGTCCTGTGGTGGCCGCCTTTTTGCACAATCAAATCCGCTAGGGGGGAGAGAAGAGGCCATTCTTCCCATGGAAGGGTTTGAGGCGATTCGGCTTACGGATTACCAGGGGTTGGATGAGGAAGATAAGGACACCACAGTGGTTGGTGCAACGGATTTTAGTGAAAAGGAGGTGTTTTGCATGCCAGGATTCGATGGAACAGGGCCAATGGGTGTCGGTCCTATGACCGGCGGAGCGCGTGGATTCTGCAACCCTGCCTATGCAGGTTACGGCCCGGCATACGGCCGAGGTTTTGGTTACGGTCGGTGGTACGGCAGGGGCCGCGGTTTTCGACGAGGGTTCGGTCCAGGCCTTGGCCGGGGTCGTGGATACGGACGAGGCTTCGGATGGCGAGCCTTTTATCCTGCGTGGGGTGCCAGCTATGGCCCAGCGTACGGGCCCCTGTACGGCAATCCCTATTGGATGAGCCCCGAAGATGAACTCCGGATGCTGAGGAACGAAGAGGATGCCATCAAGAGTGATCTTGAGGGTATCAACAAGCGCATTGAAGAACTTGAGTCAAAATCTTCGCAATCGTAAGATTGCATGGCAAGTTCCCTTACAACCTACCTCTCCCCTGGTCTCGGGGGAGAGGCTATTGCGAATTGATAGTCTGGGGCAGAAAGACTGTAAAGGTTGACCCCTTTCCAATCTCGCTTTCAACGAGGACCTTTCCGCCATGAGCCTCAACGATCGCTCTTACGGAAGCCAGTCCTAGGCCAAAACCCTCTATTTTCGTTCCAACTCTGCCTCGATGAAAGGCGTCGAAGATGTAGGGAAGGTCATCAGAGGAAATGCCTGTCCCCTGATCCCGGACCTGAACAAAGATGTCATTTTCCGAATTCCCCGTCAAGACGATAATACTTCCGCCTTTCCGGGAAAATTTGATCGCATTATCAAGGAGATTGGCAAACACCCTCCTCAACTGTCTGGCATCTCCGTTGATGGGCGGCAAGTCGGTTTCGTTTTCCAGCTTCAATGATAGACCGGCGTTCGAGACCTTGGGTTGGTAAGCCTCGCACAATTCGATAAGTTCCTTGTCCATTGACATGGCACTCAAATTGAGCATCAACTTTCCCGTCTGGAGATGGACGAATTCCAAAAAATCCGAGATGAGCATCTCCAGCTTCCCTGACTCGTCTCTGATAATCTCGAGGTATCTTTGCTCCTTCTCATGATCGATTGTGTCGGCCTTGTGCAACAGGCGGAGCACGAATCCTCCAATGATGGTCAGGGACGATTTCATATCATGAGCAAAAGTGTAAATCAGATTGTTCCTCTCTCGTTCCAGGGTTTTCAATGCCGAAATATCCTGGAATGATTCGACCCCTCCGATGAGTTCTCCATTTTCATCGAATAACGCGGCCACATTCATTCTCACGGGAAGAGTTTCCCCGGTCTTGGTCTGGACCGTGGATTCCAAAAGAGACATGGGTGCACCGTCGGTCACGGCCATTTTTAAGGGGCACTGTGTGCTGCACATGCCTCCTTGAAGGATCTCGCCGCAAAAATTCCCCAGGACCTCGTCTGCTCTGTAGCCTGTCAATTGCTCGGCCCAAGGGTTGAAGCCTGTGATCCTGAGATCCCGGTCTACCGTGATTACTCCGGAAGGGACGCTATCCACAACGAATTTGTAGAAGGCAAGACCTTGGTTAGTAGCCTTTATCTCCGGGGCTTTCTTTGTTTCCTCTTCATCATTCATTATAGAACACATCCTCAGGGGCATTGAAATTGGGAGTCGAAATTAGATCATCAAGCACATTTGATATAAGATGCCTGGTCTTTTAGGCCAGGTCATAGTTATCCGGCTGTACCTGAAGACGGATATCCGGTATGATATTTCTTTTCAAGGAGATATAGATGAGGCTAAAGGCATAGGGCGCCCCGCGAACAGCGGCGGGATCTTCGACAAGGCGCAAGGAAAAACCTTAAGGCGACGCCTTTGAGTTTGAAGTGAACCTTGGGCCTTGGGCCTTACGCCTTGAGCCTTTCTATCCATACCTGCTTTACCTATAAAATCCCTTTGGGGTCAAAGCAAGGCCACGTCCTCTGGGCGTGGATTCTTTACTTCAAGTCTTTAATGCGAATCACCTTTCCCACGCCCACCTTTAGAAAATGCTGTCCATAGGCCTTTCTACAGGCCTTGATTTGTGTTTCTCCCGTGCAGTGACATGGCCCCACATACCGGACGCCTAAGCCTTGAAACCTCACAAGGATCTGCTCCATATTGTCCATACTCATATTCATGAGGTGGAATCCGCCCATGGCCAGGAGTACCTCCTCTTTGAACAAAGCTTTCGCCTTTTCGATGATCTTCACAATGCCGGGGTGGGCACAGCCGGTTAGAACCATCAACCCTGATGCGCTCCTCAATACCAGGGACTGTTCTATGGGGGAGGTTCCCATCTCTCCGGTGGAAAACACATCCTGGCATATTTGCAAAGGACCCCGTACCGAAACCACATCTGCGCCGTAGGATCTGACCGCCTTCTTGAAGCGATCCGGAAAGGAATCAGGCAGATAAACGGCTATGTCCCCGTTTCTTTCCAGAAAAGCTTCCAATCCGCCTGTATGATCCCCGTGAATGTGAGAGAGGATCACCGCATCGACTTCTTCCGGGAAAATGCCCATTTTTTCCATATTGCGCATGAGTTTGGCGCCCGATCCGCCCGTATCAAACAGAATGGTCTTTTCCATCCCTTTAATGAGGCAGGAAAATCCCCATCCTGTCTCGAGGTCAGATCTGCAAGAATAGTTGTCATAAATAACCAGGATCTCGATGTCCCTGGCATTCTGAGCCTGAGCCGATGCCTCAAAGATTCCGACAGATCCCAGCATAAAAAACAACTCCACTCCAATGGCATAAAAAAGGATCAATCGCCTCACCCATTTCCCCCTGTTCATATTTCGCTTGTCCAAGGCATGGAATACATCCACCCCAGGGAAAAGGAGATTGGCTAAAACGCGCAAACGCTCAAATATTTCATTCGATTCCCCTTTTTTTGAGCTGAAACCGAAAGCCTGGGCGTGGTTCCGTCTTCAGAGGGATCGTCGCGATCCGGCCCGAGTACCGCTACCGTCCTGATGGCAAATACTCTTGCAGTCATTTGATACTCACCTTGCAATCCTTAATGGGTTCATCCGTTCCTATCCCCATAAGACCCTCGGATATTGTTCCGCAGGGCTTGAATTGGTATTCATAGACCGGCATATTCATTCTCCTTCGCCCGTTGCCGGCGCCTCTTGGGCCTGTATCATGGCATCGAAGACCTGTTTCGGCGTTTTGCCGTTTGAACGTGCAATATCCACTATTCGCTGGTTTATACCTTCAAAATTAATACCGGCGGTTTTTAATCCCTGTATGGATTTACCGAGATCAAAACCCATGCGAAATGCCAGGGTTTTCAAAGGTGAAAGCTCCGCATGGCCGTACGGGGGTTTCCCATAGGTTTTGACAGCCGATTCCCTCATAGATTCGTTCAGGTCCATAACCCAACAGAACGGAGGTGTTCGGGCGATCGTACCGCACACAACCAAGGAGGTAATCAACAGTGCGATATTAAAATGCAGGTTAAACACCCGGAACTGATCGGCCTTGCCTTTCAGGTATGAAACGATACTGCACCAATTATAATAAATATGCAAAACAATCGCCAAAAGAAACAGTATCCCGGCATGGATATGTGTACTGTCCCATTGGGTTTTCGACAATCCCCACAACCGCCAATCCACCCAGTAGGCCACCCGCCCATGGGGCTGGATAAATAGAACAATTCCCGTCAGGATGAGAACCGTAAAGGACACCATGGCTGTCAACGATACAATTTTACGAAATTTCATTGTGACATCTTGTAAAGCAAAATAGAAAAGGGCATGAGAGTTCATCGTAAAGACTTCTGGAACGATGTATAAAAACGAGACCGAAATCAAAACACCAGCGGAAAAACAGATGAAAACATATCCTCCACGATGGTCATTAAAAAGTTTCCTTCCATCGCCTGCAGCCCCTCTTTCCAAGACCCATTCCCCTGCATCCACCAAACCCTTTCTTGCCGAGCCCCCCGCGAGAAAATACACGGAGGATCTCCATTAGATCATCACTCAAATTTTCTTGATAACGCACATACCTGTTGAAAGGTTGCTGACACAAGAGGTCGTATTGCCGCCGTTTTTCTTGATTTCCAAGAATCTGATACGCCTCGTTGAGATCCTTTAGAAACTCTTCGCCACCAGGTTTGTTCCTGTTTCGGTCCGGGTGATACTCCATGGCCAGTTTATGATACGCCTTCTTGATTTCTTCACCCGATGCCTCCCTTTCCACACCAAGGAGTCGATAATAATCCTTAACAGCCAATGTTTCCCCCTCCTGTGTTTACCATTATTCTCGTTTGCAAGTCCCTCCATCGGAGCAAGGAGGGATTTCACATCGTTCCTCGCGGCCGCAACAGGTCCGCCCCGGCATGCTCCCGGCCGGCCGCAACGTAAAAGAGGAAGCGGAAAGTATCCTGTTCATCCCAGATGAGCCGCACACTTTGCACTGGATTCTTTCTTCATCTCCCAGCCCAACCAGATATTCCGATACAGCCCCGCAGGCTTCGCATTGGTATTCGTAGATTGGCATTTTAATCCTCCTCACTTTTTCAATGCGTTTATGATAGCGGATTTAATTTGCATCTATGCCAGCCTGGCAAATCCCTAATGCCTGATACGTCAGGTCGGACAAGAAGACCTGCCCATATTCGATTGATGCGTACCTCTGGCTATCCAGTGCAATAACTTCTGTAACAAACCGGGGTCCTTAAATTTTTCCTGGGAGGACGTTACGAGGGGAGCAGTGGTATGATCCTTTTGTTCTTTTCTTCCACGTATCACCACAAAAGATCCCTCACCATGACCGGGTTTGACTGGTTCATCTTCGCCAGTTTCGGCCAAAGTCCCGAAAATTGTCTGGTTGAATGTCAGATCCATAAACCCTGCGTGACTCATGCATTCAACGAGTTCTGCAACAGAAAAAAAGGTTGCTTCTTTGTAGAACACGTTTTCCTTTTGTCGTTCCAGATAAATTTCTCCCAATTTACTGTTACGATCCACAAATCCGATAATGAGAATGCCCCTGTTGGAAAGGACCCGATAGGCTTCCATCAGGGCCTTGCCGATATCATCCACAAAGCAGACCGTGGTCACCATCAAAACGAAATCAAACTGTGAATCACCAAAGGGAAGTTTCTCAGCGACCCCGTCAAGAGCTCGAATTCCTCGCTTCTGAGCAAAATCTCTCATGCGTCTTGAAGGTTCTACACCATTCTTGATCCCCAATGGCCCAGCAAATCGGCCCGTACCTACCCCGATTTCTAAACCGCTTCCAACCGTCGGCATCATGGCTTTAACGGCGCGCAATTCCGCTTCATAGACCCAGCGGTTCTTCTCGAACCAGCTTTCGTATTGCTCCGCATATTTTTCAAAAGGAGATATCTTCGGCATTGATCGATTTCATCCTTTGACTGGACGACAGAGCCCGGCTCAAAGGGCTTTCATTTCAAGGTGTAGCGACTTTCCGGCGGGATACCAGGGTATTGGCCGTTCGATAAGG
>CAYTUL010000248.1:0-6482 GCA_964441135.1 uncultured Desulfobacteraceae bacterium
GACTGGAGCTTCGGCGGGTTACGCCGCACCAAAGGTGCCACGGGCTCCTGCCCGTTGGGCTCCACTGGTTTCGACTTCATCGTTTCATGGGACCAGGAGACGTACCAGTTCATTCAGGTCATGCAGGTCTTCAAGTTTTTCCAGCAAGCCTAACAATTTTTCCACATTCTCTCTGGTATGCCTGTTCGCGAACTCGACATTGTCCCAGAATTTGGCTGATAATTCATCCTTTGACATGGGATTGCCGGGGATCTCGCCCTTGGCGATCCTGCTTTCAGCCCTATACTCCGTGCCGTCATTCATAATTACCTTCAGGCTGACGCCCTTTCCCTCGGCAAGCTTAATCCGCTTAATAAAATCATTGGTCCCCGGATTATGTATGGCTTCGGTCGTAAAGTGCCTCGGCCGGACGCTCTTGTTGATCAAAGCCGTTGCAATGGTAAACCTGTAGCTGAAGATGGCATTGCCGTGCGGGAACTCTCCGATTTCCCAGGGTTGACCGCAGAAGTTATTCACGGCATTGGCCGGCATATAGGCTAAGGCCTCCCGGATATTCCCCGGCTCGATGTCGTTCTCCCGCGCAATTTCCAGGGCGCAGTCAATAACCCCGTGGGTAGCGCGGCAGCTTGGATAGGGTTTGAATGTACGTTCCCCCCAGAAATTCTTCCCTAAGTCCTTTGTCAGCAGATCAGGATCCTTGATGCCGTCCGTGAATAAACGGTAAAAACCGAAGTTACTCAGCAGGGCATCTTTCGGGGCGGTCCAGCCGGCAAGGGCCAGTTGAGCCGAGAATATGCCGTTCCGCGCGGCAAGACCTATAGGCAGTTTAAAGGCGGTGTTTCCTTCCCAGATATTCTGAGCGCTGCCTGATAGCTGATTCAGCACCAGGCCGAAGGCGTTCCTTAGCTGATTTTCATTGAGTTTCAATAACCTGCCGGCGATGGCCGTGGCGCCGAAGGCGTTAAACGTGCCGTTGCCGTCCCAGCCGAGAGTAAGGCAGGGGCTGGAGGTGTTCGCCAGCCGTGCCGCGAGGTCGTCACCGAGCAGCATGGCGGTGATCAACTCGCGTCCGCCGGCACCCACGGCTTCGCCCAGGCTCATGGCGGTCATCACGGTGGTTCCGGTGACATGACCCGGCGCCATCTTGTTTTCAACGACGGGGCTCACGGGCTCGTAATCAAAGGACCGGCACAAGATAGAGTTCACCATGGCGGCGTGGGCGGCAGGTACTTTTCCGCCGTACATGAATATGGTGGATTCTTTCTTGCCCCCGTAATCCATCACGAGTTTCACCAGTTCGGGATTGCTGGGGTCATCGGCACCGCCAATCAGGCACCCCACCGTATCGATGATTCGCTCTTTCGCGTTCTGCACGACATTGTTGTCAATGTCTTCAAATCGTGCCTTGAGCACATTTGCTATGATCCTTTCCATGGCCGTGCTTTCCCCGGTGTTACTCATGAGTGAACTCCTTTTCTCAAACAGCTTAATCTTTATTCATCAACCAGTTCTCCTGATGACGATAGAAAAGGTTCTACCGTTCCCAATGTAAAGACAAGGAATTTGACAGGATTAACAGGATATACAAGATCCTTCTTGACCAATAACGACTTCTTTAAAAAATGCTCTATCACCACAGAGACACAGAGATCACAGAGAGAGTTGTATCATGATCGCTTGAATGAGGGATGGAAATACATAATAAAAAAATAAACGAGTCAATTTTTCTGGATTCCGGATCTCGCTTCGCTCGTCCGGAATGACGGTTTTTACACATTACTTCACAGTCTCGCTACTGTGTAGTTCTGATTGGAACCATTGAGTCTAATCCCCGGTGTCCTCTTTCTTCCTCTGGTCGACATACTCCGGAGGGATATAGCCCGACCAATCGGCCACCCTGTTGGGGTCCAGCATGTTCCGTACCTTCTGCAGCCAGACATCGCTGTTATCGTACAGGGGACCCCATCTCTGGTGGATGTGTTCAATATCCTCCACCTGCATCATGGCACCGCGATTTGTATAGCCGAATCTCCTGAAGGGACTCTCGGAATCATATACCAGGTCCATATACCTCCTGGCTGCGGCGAGGGAGCTTGGATCAAAGGGATCGTAGCCTGTGGCAATGCCTCCGGAGGAACCGAGGGAAAAATGTTCCATTGGACGGTAGGACATGCCCATGTTGGGTTGTACGACTTCCCCGCTCTCCCTGAAAGGTTTAAATGCCTCAAATTCTATGGGGCGGTAATTCAGGTGCATCTCCGTGGAACCATCGGCCCCCTGGATGGATACCATGAAATCACCCGTACCCCGGAGTCCCACGCCCAGAGACCAGGTCTGGTACATGAATATCTGGCCCTTCACCTTGGGGTCATTGTACTCAGGGTCCAGGTGGCCGTCCCACTTTTCCATAATGGACATCACGGCCCTTTCCCGGTATTCCAGTTCCCTGGCAGAGTGCCCGTTGACAAAAACGGGCACGGACCGCGAGATCTTATCGGGGTCTCGCATCATACCTTCCTTCATCCTGGCCCACTGTTCATCATTGCCCTCTTCATTAAATCCCGTGGCAAGATAGGCGGGGGCGACAATACAGGCAAGTTCCCCCTGGCCGATCTCCGTGGCAGCCTTCATCATCTGCTCAGTGGTCGGAAAGGTGAGGACATTCACGCGGTAATGATCCGGTATTTTATCTATTTGACCGGCAGAGAGGGCTTCACCGGGTTCTCTTTTCATCTCGTGAGCCGTCGGGGAATCCGCATACCAGGGATAAAGCTTTACGGAGCATTTGGTAATGACGCCGTGGCCGCCGTTGGCCCCGGCACGTCCTCTCAGGATTCCCCTCAGGCTGAATCCAGGCCCGTCTCCCGAGAACCAGCCGTCCTCCCTGCCGGCCGTACCCAGGTACAGGATCTCCCCCGTGGGCAGGACCCATTCGCAACCTAAAACGTTGCGACCGTAACCGCTGGTATAGATCTGGGAGATCGTCATCTCCTGGTGGCAGCAGGCCAGGGAAATGACCGATGCCGTGTACCCCACACCGGGTTTTCCGACGTAATAACCGGCCTTGCCCGCCGCGTCCAACAGTTCATACATCGTCACAAAAGGCTCCACAACGGCATGCGCGTTTTTTTCGTCTATTTCCAGGATACGGTTCATCCGCTTTAATTCCAGCAGGATCCCCCGCTCGCTGGACAGGTAAGTAGCCACGTACTCAAACGCGCGGGCTGAGGGCTTGAAAAGGATACCGGCCCTATTACAGTACCTGACGATAGCCTGAACCTCCTCGACGGTGGCGGGTAACAGAACCGCGGCCGGCGGATTGTGCCGTTTATCACCGAAGGCAAGCTTATTGCCCCACACCTGGTTATAGCTTTCCATGATGACCGGCTCCTGAGTGATGTACTCGGGACCGACGATATCTTCAAGGGCCTTGTATTCTTCTTTGGTCAACCTCATGTTTCGTCTCCTTGCGCGCAATGATCGAAAAACACGCTAAAGGGATTCCTGAACCAGCTCGATGATATCCAGTACCTTCATTTTGGAGCCGGTTTGCCCGGCGGCATCGAGGAGGTTCCGCTTGCACCAGGGACAGGCGCTTACGATAGCCTCCGCGCCGACGGCTTCGGCCTCCCTGAGCCTTTCGGCGCCGGTCCAGATTGCGAAATCGGGGTAGGCGTCGATCACCCCGCCTCCGGCCCCGCAGCACCAGCCATACTCTCTGATACGATACATCTCAACAAAATCCAGACCCGGAATCCTTTTGATGATATTTCTGGGAGTCTTGTACACTCCATGGGTACCCCGGCGGTATTTCTTCGGGGGATCATGCAACCACAGGAGCGTACCCGGGGGTTTATACTCCTTGCCGTTCCAGTGAATCCAGGGCTCACCCAGCCGTCCCAGGTGGCAGGGATCATGATAGGTCACCTTCATGGGAACGGGTTTCGACGATTTTATCTTCCCCGTGCCGATCAACTCTTCTATATACCGGGTGATATGAACGATCTCTATTTCCGGCTTCATGCCGATCCTGTCATAGAGGACCTTAAATGTGGCATAACAATCCGAGCAGGGGGTCACCAGCGTCTTTATACCGGCGGTTCTGAAGGTTTCAATCTGATGCTCGGCATATTTGGTAAGCTCTCCGGCATATCCGAGTTCATAGGCCCGCCCGCCGCAGCAGACCTCATCATTCCCCAGGATACCTATATCGATGCCGGCATCTCTGAGCAGGGTTAATCCCGCTCTGGCGATGGGCCATAGTTCCTCATCATAAGAGTACCTGCACCCCGCATGATAAAGCACTTCCGCCTTATCGTCAAAAACATGCTTCACATCAAGCCCTTTGGCCCATTTGCTCCGTTGCTCCTTTGGAGCCAGCATCATATTATCTTCTTTTTTTAGTCCGTCTATGATCAACATATGGGCGGGTACCAACTGGCCGGCTTCCACACATTTGATCCTGAGTTCCTGCATGTGCTGCAGGGGCTCTATATCGTTTTGTACCTTGCAGGATATATCACAGGAGCCGTCCATCTGGCATTTATATATGATATCCAGAAAGGTTTCATCTATCTCAATGATTTCTTTTGATAATGAATAGGAGAGATTGAACTTGCCTCCCGATGCATAGGCGTGCCAGTGATATCTGGCTGCAGAAGGACAACCTTCTTTAAATTCTAAATTCTTCATGTAACGCCACGGTATATATTTACAGTATGAACAGCGGGTACATCTCAGCATGTCATGTTCATAATCTACCAAACTCACGCGACTACCTCCTTATCTTCGTCTACTTAAAACATAATTTTCCGGGATTAAGAATCCAGTTCGGGTCAAAAATGTCTTTGACCTTCTTCTGCATCTCCATGGTGTCCCGGGAACGGCGATACGCCACATCCACCCAACCCGCGTAGGGTCTTGAAAAGAAGGCCCCTTTTTCCTCCATGCGGTTTACGGCTTCAGCCGCAAGGGTAGCGGTCCGATCCGATTCAGCCTGATTTGCAGGATCATAGTACAGATTGAACTCACAATGACAACTGGTGCCCTGTACAACGGGCTGAATGTAAGCGCCGATATTAGCGGCAGGGAAGTCCTGCTGCCGGGCAAGCCCGGCAAGGACCCCGGCAAACCCGGGAGTCTTTCCCAGTGTCGTCAGGAAGAAGATATCCTGAAAACCGCCTTTTGGCCTCAGCTTCCAGTATGGCTCGGGGGAGGGCAGGGGCAAAAGACGGGAAAATTCATCCGCGCGGATACCGGAGATCTCGGCATACAGGTCCAGGCCGTAATGTTCTGCCAGCTCTCTCAGGTCGGCTTCCAGGTATTGTACTTTTTCTCCGGGCAGAGGGCCATAGCCTTCGCAGCTTACAAACATGACCCAGTCCGGCAACCTGTCCCGTAAGGCTGCGATGTCCTGGGGAGTGTGACGCATGTGGCAAGCCAGGTTACACCCGTTCAAGATGAAGATATTCCCGGTAAAGCGGATGCGGGTCAGGTAGTAGCACAGCTCGATTAGGGGCTCGAGCCGGGCACTGGGGATCAGGAAGGCGCGATTCAACTCCGATAGAAACCGGCACTTTAAGGACATCCAGGTCACAATCCCTATCGTCCCCTGGGCACCTGAAACCAGGCGCTGGGGATCCATCTGGGTTGGTCCGAACGGGCTGATCTGGGCCTTACCGATTTCCCACTGCTGTTCCAAAGTATCCGGCCCGGCTGCTTCGCCCGTCCTCAGTTTGTCCCCGTTGCCGAAGACAATTTCCGTACAAAGCATCGGGTCCGTGCTGTCAAAGTGAACACCCGGCATCAAAATCGGATCCCTCTCCAGGACACTGGCCAACACGGATTTGGAAGGACGGGGGCTCAAGGGCATATATGCACAGAGACCAAATCTGGCCAACTCGGACTGCAGCTCGCCAAAAGTAACCCCCGGCTCCACGATGGCCACCCTGTTCGATGCATTGACCCGGATTATTTTTTTCATTCTTCTCAGGTCAATGATCACAGCCCCTTCCACTGCGGGAGCGGTACCTCCCCGGAAATGGGGGGGGCCCGAGCTTACGGGGACAAGCGGTGCTTTCTTTTCATTGGCCCACCTGACAACTCCCTGCAATTCATCTATGTTGGAAGGTCTGACGACACAGCGGGGCATTTTCCAGGGAACGGGGGCAGGTCCTCCGGAATACTCTTTTAATATACCCGGCTCATCCAGGACATTTTTTTTTCCGACTATTTTTTCAAGACCGTTATTCACCAATTTTCATCTCCATATTACAAATTCCTGTCTTATCCGCTGTCTTTTAAAGATAGTGGCACAAGATGGACCGATTTATCAACAAATTTATTGGCATTCATCTCGATACAGGAGGATGATGGATGGGCGTGACAGTACTCAATCGTTTCGCGCGACGGAGGCGGCCCCATTAAGTTTATTAGATTTAAAAACCGGGTCCTCAGGACCTGGTCACAGAGATAATAGGCTC
>CAYTUL010000249.1:0-6480 GCA_964441135.1 uncultured Desulfobacteraceae bacterium
GCAAAAAGTTTGGCCATAGCCGATTCCCGGGAAAATGGCCTGCCGCTGTCCCGATGGGCGGCCGCCCTATGGATTACTAGACGCGCGGCGTCAACCTGCGTAGCCATGTCCGCTATCATCATCTGGACGGCCTGGTGTCTGGCAATGGGAACGCCAAACTGGTGACGCTGTTTGGAATAGCGGACAGCCTCATCGAGAGCCGCCTGCGCAATTCCCAGGGCCTGGGCGCCTATCCCTATTCTGCCGGTATCCAGGGCCGCGAGACCTATCTTCATTCCCTGTCCTTCCCTGCCTAATATATTTCCGATCGGAACGCGGCAATCATAGAGTCTAATTGACGCCACGGGGTTGGCTCGATTGCCAGATAGATCTTCGAGTTCTCCCACCTCAAATCCAGGAGTACCACGTTCGACGACAAGAACACTTAGTCCCTTATGTCCCGCGACCGGGTCCGTTTTCGTAAAGATCAGACAGGTATCGGCTACTCCACCATTGGTTATCAGTACCTTGTTCGCGTTGACGACATAGCAACCGCCCTCACGGATCGCTGTAGATTCAACGGCTGATACGTCGGAGCCCACATTAGGTTCGGTCAGACAAAAGGCACCTATTTTTTCTCCTCTTGCAAGGGGCGGAACCCATCGTTTTTTCTGTTCCTCGGAACCAAAGGCCACGATGGGATAGACCCCGACGCTGTTATGAACGGTCACGCAAAGGCCGAGCCCGGCGCAGGCCTTCGAAATCTCCTCGATCACGATACAATAACTTATCGAGTCCATCCCGGCGCCGCTCAAATCCGGGGGTGCCTGGATACCGAAATACCCGAGCTCCCCCATTTTTTCAACGACCTCCCATGGAAACCTGGCCTCTAAATCGATATCCCTGGCTATGGGCTGGATCTCGCGGTCACAGAAATTGCGAACCGATCGCCTTATCAGGGTATGTTTTTCAGATAAAAAGTGAGTCATAACACCGTATGTTATTTATACTCGTAAAACCCACGCCCGGTCTTCCGACCTAACCAGCCGGCCTCCACATATTTCCTCAGGAGGGGGCAAGGCCGGTATTTTGAATCCTTGAAACCATCATACATTGTTTCCATGATGGCCAGGCAGGTATCTAATCCTATCAGATCCGCCAGAGTTAAGGGACCCATGGGATGGTTCATCCCTAATTTCATGACGGTGTCAATATCTTCCCTGGTCCCCACGCCCTGATACAGACAAAAAACGGCTTCATTAATCATGGGCATGAGGATCCGGTTCGCAATGAAACCGGGATAATCGTTTGCCAGGGCGGGAGTCTTTCCGAATCTTTCAGCCAACTTCCACGTGATATCAAAGGTCTCGTCGGATGTTGCGATTCCCCGAATCACTTCGACCAGCTTCATGACGGGAACGGGATTCATGAAATGCATGCCGATTACTTTTTCCGGTCGATTGGTGTTGGCAGCAATCCTGCCGATGGGAATTGACGATGTGTTTGTCGCCAGAATAACATCGGGAACACATATTTCATCCAAATTTTTAAATATTTGAAACTTCAAATCTTCTTTTTCCGTGGCGGCCTCCAGGACAAAATCGGCATTGCCCATGTCTTTCAAATCCACGCTTGTTTTTATTCGATCCAGAACGGCGTCCCGTTCCTCCCCGGTCATTTTCCCTTTTTCCACGCTTCGGTCGAGATTCTTCGTGATCGTTCCGAGCCCGCGCTCTATAAATTCATCTGCGATATCATTCATGATCACATGGACTCCGCTCATGGAAGCAACCTGGGCAATTCCATTTCCCATTTGGCCCGCGCCGATTACTCCAAAAGTTTTAATCTCCATATTTTCCTCCTTCGAGATTACTATAATTTAATGAACTGTTTACCTTTTGACAACCATGGCAACCGCTTCACCGCCGCCGAGGCAGAGAGATGCCAAACCGACTTTTTTATCCTGTCTGATCATTTCATAGAGCAAAGTGACCAGGACCCTGCATCCGCTCGCGCCGATAGGATGCCCCAGGGCAACGGCACCTCCGTTTAGATTAACCTTAGAGGGATCAAGTTCCAATTCCCTCAATATGGCAACGGAGGATCCGCTGAAGGCCTCATTAATTTCAAACAGATCAATGTCTTTTAAAGACATGCCCTCCTTTTTCAAGCACTTTGGGATCGCCCAAATGGGGGCAACGAGCACATATTTCATATCGATTCCAAAGGAAGCCTGCGCTCCGATAGAGGCAAGTACCTTGCAGCCTAATTCCTCGGCTCTGTCCCTGGACATAACCACGACGGCCGATGCTCCATCACTAATGATAGAAGAATTTCCAGCAGTGCCTTTTCCATTTTTTTGAAAGGCGCCGGGCATCTTGGACATTACTTCATAGCTCGTTTCTCTTGGACATTCGTCCTGGTCAAAGATCAGGGGCTCTCCTTTCCTCTGGGGGATCTCCACCGGAATGATCTCATCTTTGAATTTACCGGACTTGATGGCCTCCATGGCCCTGCGGTAAGATTCCACGGCAAACCTGTCCTGGTCTTCCCGGCTGACATTGTATTTCTCCGAACATAATTCGTTAGAGATACCCATATGGAAATCGTTTACTACATCCCAGAGTCCATCATGAACCATATGGTCTTCAAGTCTTCCAGCTCCCATTCGGTATCCAAAACGACCTTTTTCCAGATAATAGGGAGCCATACTCATATTCTCCATGCCTCCGGCGACAACCACATCGGCGTCACCGGTCAATATCGCCTGGGCCGCAAGCATTACACTTTTAAGGGATGATCCACAGACTTTATTGACGGTAATACATTCTACTTCCCAGGGCATCTGGGCCTGGACCGCGGCCTGCTTGGCGGGGTTCTGGCCGTATCCACAGGGGAGTACCATTCCCATAATGACCTCATTAACGATTTCCTTATCGATACCGGCCCGCCTGACAGCATCTTCGATAACCAATGCCCCAAGCTTTGTCGCCGGGATATTGCCCAGAGATCCGTTAAAGGCCCCTAAAGGTGTCCTGACCCCGCTCACGATAACAGCTTCCTTCATTATTTTCACTCCTCTCCTTATGGAAAAAATAACCCTTGCCCTTTCGAAGATCACTCACTCAATATTTTGAAAAAAGGACCGCCATTTTTAGATGAAAGGTTTTAATCGGCAAGGAGTATAGGTTAATGGCGGTTGAGTGTCAATCCCGGATTCTATCCCATCTGGTATAGGAACCATGTAATAAATAAGGTGCTTTTCTTGAATTCAGTGGGTTTTATGCGCGTTCTCCTAATGAGCGGGTGACATAGCTAATATCCTGAAAACGTTTTGAAAACTCCTTGACAGTATATTCCCATTATGTTAATAATATAAGGCTATGAAAAGAGGGTCAGAACGCTTAATATCAATCTATCCACAGGAGCCTAATAATGGAAAAAGAGGAAGATTTATTGGAGGACCCGGCGAGTGGTGAAGAAGATTTATTTGATTTAAATCTGGATGATCTGTCACCCGATGACCTTGATCAGGAACTTCAGCAGGAGGAATCAGATGAAGAGATTATTGAACTCATGGACCTGATTGAAGATGAAGATGAGGATTTCGAACCAGGTGACGGAGAGCCGTCTATACTCTCCGAAGAAGTTGAGCCAACTGGAGAACCAACAGGGTCTCAGGGTCCTGACGAGGCGCTTGAGGAATTGGAAAAAAATCTGGATATTTCGGATTTATCCATTGAATCAGACCTTGATATAGAGGAAGGGATTGGAACTGAAGATCTGACAGGTGAAGAAGATATTGTTGGAAATGACCTTGAAAAAATGCTGGCTGAAGAGAGTGACCAGGAACTGGATATAACCCTTGATGATTCTGCCGAACCCGAAAAATCACTCGAAGAATTGATCGAAGACACACAACCTGTAAAACCTGTCCGGGATGAGATAACCACTTCCGAAAAAGGAATAAGCGAGGAGATTGTTTCCGGTGATGAACTTAAAGAGATGTCAGGGAAGGAGCCTGAAGAGGACGAGGATTTAACCGTCGTAAGTCCTATAAGTTCCGGTGACGTTATTGGGGCCGGCGATGAAGCAGCTTTAAAAGAACCGGAGCCGTCGGTTGATACCGGGTCATCACAG
Source organism: uncultured Desulfobacteraceae bacterium (assembly GCA_964441135.1). GTDB lineage: Bacteria > Desulfobacterota > DSM-4660 > Desulfatiglandales > HGW-15 > CAYTUL01. The sequence continues at coordinate 4,120 of CAYTUL010000249.1, forward strand.
GAGGCGCAAGGTGAGGTCAGTCGGCCGCTGCAAGACACTGGCGGGGAAACGGAAATGATCCGTATTTCCGAAGAGAGGATAGAGGCAATAATAGTCAAGGTGGTTGAGGATGTCCTCGAGAGGGTCGTCAGAGAAACCGTGGCGAATGCGGCTGAAAAGGTTATCAGCGAGGCTATTGAAGCCCTGAAACTGAGCATTGAACCTGTTTCGGATTAAAGTGTAGGTTGCAAAGATCTTCAAAGTTTTGAGGATTTGTGTTTCATAGGGGGTTGCCTATTCAGTAACCCCTTTTTTAGTTGAATATTTGAAACCCGGTCATATATGGGAAAAGAGATAGACATCGCCTCCTTTGGTTCGTAGACCCTTCTGGCATCCGGTGGTGCGCCTATGCTCCGGAAAGAAGGGCCTCGGATAGGGTCAAATCCATACCGGACTATATAGGGTTGTGTCACCAATGTAATTTTCGATCTGTTTTTATGATTTCGAGCCCCGCATTGCGGGATAAACTATTTAATAGATTCAGGAGTGATTAAGTATGGGGAAAGAGACAATAGCCAAAGGCTATGAACCAAAGGATGTAGAAGATAAATGGTACAGGTACTGGGAAGAAAATGGTCTTTTCAAGGCTGATGATCGTTCGGATAAAGAGCCTTTCTGTATAGTGATTCCCCCTCCGAACGTGACTGGCTCTCTTCATATGGGTCATGCCCTGAATAACACCCTTCAAGATATACTCTGCAGGTTTAAAAGAATGAAGGGATATAATGTATTGTGGCAGCCCGGAACGGATCATGCGGGTATCGCTACCCAGAACGTAGTCGAGAAGGAGCTTGTCTCTAAGGGAACCGACCGTTATAAAACGGGGAGGGAAGATTTTATAAAAATGGTCTGGGAATGGCGGAAAAAATATGGCGGAATGATTATCAAGCAGCTTAAGAGACTGGGAAGTTCCTGTGACTGGAGCAGGGAGAGATTCACCATGGATGAGGGACTTTCCCGAGCCGTGAGAGAAGTCTTTGTCAGACTATACGAGGAAGACCTGATATACAGGGGGGATTATATTATCAACTGGTGTCCGAGATGCCAGACCGCTTTAGCGGACCTCGAGGTGGAGCATGAGGAGAGGGATAGCTTTCTGTATTATATAAGGTATCTATTCCAAAACAGGGACGGACATCTGACCGTGGCAACTACAAGGCCAGAGACACTCCTCGGAGACACGGCGGTTGCCGTGAATCCGGAGGACAAGAGGTATAAAGACCTGTCAGGTTTACATGTCCTCTTGCCGATCATAGACAGGCCGATCCCGGTCATCTTTGATAAATATGTGGATATGGAATTCGGAACAGGCGCTCTCAAAATCACACCGGCCCATGATCCCAACGATTTCGATATCGGTAATGTACATCAGCTTGAAAGAATAAAGGTTATTGACGAGAGCGGCAGCATGAATGAGTTGGCCGGCCCTTACCGTGGCATGGACAGGTTTGAATGCAGGGAAAGGATATTGGAGGATTTAGAGGAAGCCGGTCTGTTGGAAAAAACTGAGTCCTATCGCAACGCAATCGGGCATTGTTATCGCTGCAAGACCATGATCGAACCGCTTCTTTCTAAACAGTGGTTCGTGTGTGTAGCTCCTCTGGCTGAAAGGGCCCTTTGCTCCGTGAAGGAGGGCAGAACCAGAATTTTGCCCGGAACTTGGGAGAATGTCTATTATGACTGGATGAAGAATATCAAGGATTGGTGTATATCGAGGCAGATATGGTGGGGACATCGTATACCCGCCTGGTACTGTGATGAATGCGGGGAGATTAATGTAGGCAAGGAGGAGCCCGATAAGTGCTCCAAATGCGGAAATGAGGCCCTTCGGCAGGAAACGGATGTGTTAGACACATGGTTCAGTTCTGCCCTGTGGCCTTTTTCCACGTTAGGCTGGCCTGATGAAACCGCGGCATTAAAGACCTTCTACCCTACCTCGGTGCTGGTTACCGGATTTGATATCCTTTTTTTCTGGGTGGCAAGAATGATGATGATGGGTCTCCATTTTATGGATGAAGTCCCTTTCAAAGACGTCTATATCCACGCACTTGTCAGGGACGCGGAAGGAAAAAAGATGAGCAAATCAAAGGGAAATGTCATTGATCCCCTTGAAGTAATCGAGCAATTCGGGACCGATGCTTTTCGTTTTACACTTGCTGCCTTTGCAGCTCAGGGAAGGGATATCAAACTTTCAGAAGAGAGGATCGAAGGATACCGGCACTTTGTCAACAAGATATGGAACTCCGCCCGGCTTGTCCTCATGAACCTGGATGGGGGAAGGGTTTTTCGGTCAGAAGAGGTTGTCACCTCACTTCCCGATCG
>CAYTUL010000250.1:0-6432 GCA_964441135.1 uncultured Desulfobacteraceae bacterium
TAAACCCCGTAAACAATCCAATATCAAGGAGGTCAAAGAATGGCTCGATATATCGGTTCAATCGACCTTGGGACAACCAGTAATCGGTTCATCATTTTTGACAATACCGGCCAAATAAAGGGGATAGCACATAAAGAGCACAAACAGATATTCCCCAAACCAGGCTGGGTGGAACACGATCCCATGGAGATTCGGAACAACACCCGGGATGTTGTCCGGGAGGTGTTGGTAAAGACCGGTATATCCGGCAATGATATTGCCGCCATTGGTGTAACCAACCAGCGTGAGACCACGGTGATGTGGGATAGGACGACGGGAAAATCCTATTACAATGCCATTGTCTGGCAGTGCATGCGAACGGCCGATATCTGCAGGGACCTGGAGGCCGTCCATGGGCAGGATCGTTTTCGGGCCAAGACCGGTCTCCCCATTGCGACTTACTTTTCCGGTCCAAAGATCCGATGGATACTGGATAATATTCCCGAAGCCAAGACCGGTGCGGAAAAGGGGAAGGCCCTCTTCGGCACAATTGAGACCTGGTTTATCTGGTGGCTGACCGGGGGCCCAGATGGCGGCGCCCATGTTACCGATGTGAGCAATGCCAGCCGGACCATGCTCATGAATCTGGAAACGCTGCAGTGGGATGATGATATTCTTGAAACCTTGAGTATCCCGAAAAATATACTGCCCCAAATCGTTCCCTCCATCGATAACAATACCTGGGGAACGACCCGCAAAGATGGACCCTTGGGTTCGGAGATCCCGGTATGCGGGGCTTTAGGCGATCAGCAAGCTGCCCTGGTGGGTCAGACCTGTTTCCTGGAAGGGGAAGCCAAAAATACATACGGCACCGGTTGTTTCCTGTTGCTTAATACCGGTGAGAGGCCCGTGCCGTCATCCCATGGTCTGATTACAACTGTGGGCTACCAGGTTCGAGGGCGGAAACCGGTCTATTGCCTGGAAGGTTCCATCGCCGTTGCTGGCGCCCTGGTGCAGTGGTTGCGTGACAATCTCGGTATTATTGAGAGCGCACCGGAGATTGAAGACCTGGCCAAGACCGTCGAGGACAGTGGAGGTATATATTTTGTGCCGGCCTTCTCCGGGCTGTTTGCCCCTTACTGGCGTTCCGATGCCAGGGGTGCCCTGGTGGGATTAACACGGTATATCAACAAAGCCCACATCGCCCGGGCCGTATTGGAGGCCAATGCCTACCAGGCCTTTGATCTTGTAGATGCCATGAATAAAGACTCCCGGGTGGAACTGAAGAAGCTCAAGGTGGACGGAGGAATGGTAGCTAATGACCTGTTGATGCAGTTTCAATCGGACATCTTAAATGTCCCCGTTATACGGCCAACTGTTACTGAAACCACGGCCCTGGGCGCAGCCTATGCCGCCGGACTGGCAGTCGGGTTCTGGCCCGACATGGAGAGCCTTCGACAGTTTTGGGTAATTGATAAGAGCTGGGAACCCCGTATGCCGGCTATGGATCGTGAGAAGAGCATCCGCGGCTGGAAAAAGGCCGTGGAGAAAACCCTTAACTGGGTTGATTAAGTTTTCTTTACATTACTATTGATTAAATATCCTCAATAGCACCAATCTCATCTGTTCCGCCCCAGGTCAATTTCCGCGCCATCCTTTTTCTGAAACGATCATAAATAATATAAAGTGCGGGAACGACTCCAAGGGTGAGCAGGGTGGCGAGTAATAAGCCGAATATGATGGCAACGGCCATGGATTGCCAGTATTGGGACGAATCCGTATTGTACTGATAGGCAAGGTTGACAAAATCGATGTTTATCTTGAAGGCCATGGGCACGAGGCCGAGCATCGTTGTAACCGCTGTCAGGAGGACCGGCCGAAACCGGATCATCCCCGCGGTGACAACGGCATCGTAAACCGAGTAACCTTTCTGTTGAAATTTGCGGATCGCGTCCAGAAGAACGATCGCATTATTCACGACCACGCCAGCTAAGCTTATGACGCCGATGCCACTCATGATAATACCGAAGGGAATGTCAAAGATCAGAAGTCCCGTAAACACACCGATAAGCGACAGAACAACTGAAGCCATGACAATAAGAGGTATGAGTATTGAGTTAAATTGAATCACGAGTACCATGGCGATAATAAATACGGCTATAAAAAAGGCCTTCAATAAAAAGGAAGTCGATTTCTCCTGCTCTTCCGCCGCGCCTCCGAACCTGCTGGTAACGCCGGGAGGGAAGCGATAGGAATTTACCTTTTCCTGAAATTTGGCCCGTACATCCGCGTCTGCACGGATCCAGGGCTGGACTTCGGCACCGGCATTCAGTACACGCATCCGGTTATAATGGTTTATGGACACGGGTCCTGGAACGAGCTTCGCTCTTGCAACCGACGTGATTGGTACAGCGCCTCCCGCAGGGGTGGGTATTGTGACATTTTCCAGTTGGCCGGTAGAGGTGCGATACCACCCCGGCATTCGAAATAGGATATCCTGTTCCTCGTCTCCATGCCCGAAGGTACCGCTCCGGATTCCGCCCACGGCCAGTTGCAGAAAGGCTGCCACAGTGGCTTGATCCAACCCGAACATGCCGGCCCGGGCCCTATCGATATGCCATTCCAATGTGGGCTGGGCCGTGGCCGCGTTATCCGTGGGCTTGGCTACTCCTTCGGTCTCCTCCATGAGTTTTTTCATATCATGGATCACATCGGTCATGAGGTTAAGGTCCTCACCGAAAACATCTATGGACACGGGTTTGCCCGTGGGCGGGCCTTCCTGGGGCGCAATGATGTCAAATTCCGCTCCATACAATGGATACGTCACGCGAACGCCGTCCCGGTCAAGGCCTTCAATTCGATTTCTTATTTCGGCAACGGTTTTTGATGTGCTTTCTGAGCGGTATTCCCGATCCACAAATTGAATTCGAGACCGGATAGGTCCGGCGTCATCTTCTCCAAATCCGCCTCCCTCATTCAGCCCTATGGACACGCTGGCGTACTTCAGATTTTTTACGGGCTTCTCGAACCCCTTTCCCGGTCTGCCGAAGATGCGATCTTCCAACGCCCGGCTCAAGCGGTCCGATTCATCGAGGCTCACTCCTTCAGGAGGTTTGATGCTGCAGATGATATTGCTCGGGTCAAGGGTGGGAAAAAACTCTGTCCCTGCACCGAAAACGCCGTAAAGACTTATTACAAGGATCAGGAGAATAAATGCATTGGCGAGGGTCCAGTAGGGCCGGCGGAGAATGAATTCAAGAAAGCCGCCGTATAATACAACGGCCTTATATGTGGGTCGCTCAGAATCCGGATCGACCGACTTTTCCCAACCTACCTTACGCCTCATAAACAGGGAACAAAGGGTGGGGTTAATGACCAGGGCGACAAAAAGGGAGCTGACCAGCACGATGATCACCGTTTTGGGTAAAAACCCCATGAATTCGCCCATAATACCGGGCCAGAAAGCCAGAGGGAAGAAGGCCCCGACAGTCGTTGCGGTTGATGTAATCACGGGCCAGGCGACTTCCGTCGTGCCCCTTAAGGCCGCCATGGGCCTGGAGAGACCCATGGAATAGTGACGATAGATGTTTTCCACAATAACAATGGCGTTGTCCACAAGCATTCCGAGCGCCAGGATCAGGGAGTAGAGAACCATCATATTGAGCGTGAAACCGAATAGGGAAAGGCAAATGATTGAGATAAACATGGAGAAAGGTATCGCCATGGCCACCAGGAAGGCGTTCCCTACCCCAAGGCCGATAAAGATGACAAGGAGAACCAGGATGAGGGCCGTTCCGATATTGTTTTGGAGGTCTGAAATCAATCTACGCACATCCTTGCTCGCGTCAAGGGAAGTGATCACATCAACCTCATTGGATAAACCCATTTTGTCTATTGTCTCCTTGACGGCCTCCGTGAGGACCAGAAGGTTGTCTCCGGACCTTTTCATAATTTCCATACTTATTGACTTTTGGGGGGCAATATACCTGTCCGCCGAGCGATTTCCGTCCCGGCCGGTGAAGTCATAATGTCGGGCACGGGATCTTTCGTCTTCGAAACTGTAGCTTACCCTGGCGAGGTCGCGCATATAAATAGGGATGCCGCCGACGGTTGTCCCCACCACCAGATTGAAGATCTGGCCGGGTGTCTGGAATTCTCCGGGGGCCCGCATGACGATGCGCGTGGTGGCCCCTTCCGATACGCCGGCACTTACGTTTCTGTTGGATGAGAGGAGAACCGCCTGAACCTGCGCCAGTGTAAGGTTATAAAAGCGGAGACGTTCAGGATCTACTTCAACCAGGATCTCTCGTTCACGGCCCCCCCTCAATTTTACATCCAGCACTCCGGGCAAACGTTCGAGTACCTCCTGCAGGTTCTCTGCTAGATCATAAAGCTGTGAAAGGGCAACTCTTTCGCTGCCCACCAGGTTCAGAACCAATACGGGTATATCACCCGAAAATGAGAATTCTTTAACGATCGGATCTTCGATGTCCGATGGAAGATCGGCTCTGGCCTTATCAACAGAGTCACGAACGCGGGAAAGTGCGGTCTCAATTTCTATATCGGGATCAAATTCTATGGTGATGAGTGACATTCCTTCCAGAGAGACGCTTCTGAGCTCTTCAAGTCCTTCCATACCCTCAAGCTCGGTTTCAAGAGGGACCGTGACGGAGATTTCCACATCCGTGGGATCGGCTCCCGTAAATTGGGTCGTGATAGTAATTACTGGGACTTTGACGTCCGGAAAGTTCTCCCGGGGCATGCTCAGATATGAGACGATACCCAAGATGATAATCCCTGCGCACATTACCAGTACTGCCATGAAATGCTTGATGGAGAACCTGGTAATAATCAAGGGCCTATTCCTCACTCGCTGTTCTTGCGGGTATGGGTTTTGGGGATATAAAACGCCCGTCTTCGACGAGGACATTCACCTCTTCTCCCCCGACGAGGCCTTTCCATCCGGAAACCACTAATTTATCTCCTTCTGCAGGCCCTTTTCCGATGAGAACCTTGCTTTCGTACAGGGCTAAAGGTTCGATGTCCATTACCTTCACTCGCTGTCTCCCCCTTGAATTCTCCATCACCATGACGCGAGGGCCGGCATCTGTAACCTGTATCGATTTTGCAGGGATAATGATTGCCTCCGGGTAATAAAGGTACTCAATTTTACCACGCGCAATCACACCTTGCTTTAAGGCCTCCCCGGGATTAGCGAATCTTAGCTCAACTTTAAAGGTATTACTTTCCGGGTCGGAAGACTGAGCGATATGGGCAATTTCGGCTTCAAACTCCAGACCGGGCTCATTATCATCTGTAAGCTCAGGCAGACCGGGAATGATGATCTTTGCATGAACCTGTTGTTCTGAGCCGGGTCTGTTCATTCTAATAAAGGACCTCCCCGCCGGATTATTGGGGTCTATGAAAGCGATGTAGCGATCAGGAACATTAACGGTGGCCCTGAGGTATCTCAGGTCGTATATATACGCGATGGGTGCCCCGGCGGATATAACTTCTCCATGTTCGACCATATGCCTGTCAAGCCTGCCTGATATGGGCGCCCTGAGGTTGCTTTTCTTTATTTTTACCAGGATGTTGGCGACAGCCGCGTCTAATTCCATCAGCTTTGCTTTGGCAAGTTCCTGATTGGCCTTTGACTGTTTTACTCTTAACTCTGAGGAGCGTACATCCAGTCTGGCACTGTCTAACCCCTCTTTGGCTTTTGCCGCCGACAGTTCGGCCTGTTTTAATTTATTTCGCGCCGTATCCAATTGAGAGCGGTAAAGGGTATTTCTGGCCACAAGTTTTTGAACTCTCTCGAACTCGGTCGTGACGAGTTCCAGGTCGGCTTCGGCAGATCTTAGGCCGATTTCCTGAATCCTTACTCTTTTTCGGGCATTCTCCAATTCCAGTTCTGCGTTCGCAACCGCTATTGCTGCAAGATTAGAACTTTCCGACGCGGATGTCATGGAGGCCTTCATTTCTTCAAGGTTAGCCGTGAGATTGTCCATATTGAGTTCGGCCACTAACTGGCCCCTCTCAACCATAGATCCCTCCTTAATTAACCACCTCTCAAGAATACCCGGAAACTCGGATCTGATGGCCGCGACACTATCGGCTTCCACCAGGGCCGGCAACGTAAGGGCTTCACGATACTCTTCCGCTCGCACCGTCATGACTTCCACATTGGCCAACCTTTTTTCCCTTATAACGGGCTTTTGACCTTTTCTGAAACCGCCGAATACGATGACTGCTCCTGTGATCGCTATAAGGATACCGGCAATACCCCAGGAGATAATGGAAAACAGTCTTTTTCGGTTCTTATTTTGTTCCATTGAGGTTTAACCCCCTCCACCTGTTTTTATAAAAAATATAAACAGATCTCCGGTCAATGGGTCGCCAGTAGCTTAACGCGGAATAACAGAGATACGACGGACGCCCCATATTAATAGA
>CAYTUL010000251.1:0-6413 GCA_964441135.1 uncultured Desulfobacteraceae bacterium
GGTTAGTGCCGCTAATTCCTCTTTTGTAAAGACTCTTCCACATGCTACACATTTGGTTGTCGAAACATTGATGTGGCCGCAGGCAGGGCAGGGGATTATTTGACTGGGGGATTCTTCTTTCTCAGGTGACTGCGCTTTTACAGGCGGAACCTGTTTTTTAGGGGTTTCCTGTCCTATTATTATCGGAATTTTACCCTTGCACTTTGGACAGGTTGTGGTAATACCTCCTTCCGGAATGACAGGAATTTTGGAGATATCGATTTGATAACCGGCATGACAGTTCGGACATTGAACTTTCATAGTTATCTACCTCAGTGATAGATTGTACTTCCGGAAACCTATTTAAAATCCTTTAAAATATCTGATTCCAATTGATGGATAGCGAATCGTCACTCTTGCTATTTTTAAATCCGATTATTAACGTGCTTGAAAATCCGGAAAAGGATAATCATACCTGGGTTTAGCGATTCACGGTTCACGGTCAAAACAGGCCCCATGGGCCGTGGCTCTAATAACCTTTGAATCTTGAACGGGGAACCTTGAACCGCTCAGTTTAGGTCATATAATGATGTTTTTTTCTAAAATGGTCAAGAATAGATTGCATTTCAGGGAATCAGATCATTATTGCCATGCCGCTGAAATTAATTAAACGATCATAGGTCTATTGTCAAATTACTATCGAAGCTCCGCCTCAAACCGATAAGCCGAATTAAATAAGACTTGACAAAAGAGCAGACTTTGATTTAAATTTGTGAGAATATGAATAAGGATTTTTAAACACTAATCATTTAATCATCGAATAATATGATCGGATCAAGAAATCTATTTTGGTGGTGGCGCTGGTGGATCGGAAGGGAGGGGTGTGCCGTCCTGCTGATTTAAAGGTTGACCGTTAGCTGAATAGATTTCAAGGACTGTGGGCCCCCTCAAAGGGTTCACGGTCCTTTTTTTTGGGGGGCTATAGAAAATCCTGGAGCCCCATATTTATTAATTCGTGCTCATCCATAAACTATCGTTTATGGATTCGCGCTATCAGCATTCAGCATTCAGCTATCAGCAAAAGATTATAAAAACAAAGATTTAGCTGACTGCTGACTGCTAAGGGCTGAAAGCTCCATCCAGCAACGGATTGTTTCTGGATGGACACTAACCAAAAAATATAGGAGGGATGGAAATGTTACTGGTAATGAATAAGAACGCCACAGAGGAACAGATCGAATCGGTCGTCACCGCCATTGAAAAACAGGGCTTTAAGCCCCGGGCCATTCCGGGCGGAGAACGGGTCTCCATCGGTATCCTCTATAACCGGGGACCTGTTGACGGATCCCTTTTTCTCGGGATGCCCGGGGTAAAAGAGGTAATACCCGTTACCCGGCCCTATAAGCTCGTAAGCCGGGAGTTTCAACCGGAAGGAACGGTTGTCCGTGTCGGAGACAAGACGGTGGGAGAAGGTTCTCTGACCATCATAGCGGGGCCATGTGCCGTGGAGAGCGAAGCCCAGGCTTTAACCATAGCAAAGAGAGTAAAAGCGGCCGGTGCCGACATGTTCAGGGGCGGCGCATTCAAACCCCGGACTTCCCCATACTCCTTTCAAGGGCTCGGAAAGGAAGGATTGAAGATCCTGGATAAGGTCAGGGATGCCACGGGAATGCCCGTCGTAACGGAAGTCCTTGATCTGGACAACTTTAAACTTGTGGAAGAGTATACGGATGTCATCCAGATAGGAACAAGAAATATGCAAAATTTCAGCCTGCTAAGGAGGGCCGGATTGGCCAAAAAACCCGTGTTACTAAAGCGGGGAATGGCAGCGACTATTGACGAATGGTTAATGGCAGCGGAATATATCCTGGCAGAGGGCAATACTCAGGTGATCCTGTGCGAAAGGGGGGTGAGGAGCTTTGTGAATCACAGCCGCAATACCCTCGATCTGTCCGCTGTTCCGGTAGTGAAAAACGAAAGTCACCTTCCCATTATTATAGACCCGAGCCATGCAGCCGGACGAAGGGATCAGGTAATACCCCTCAGCAGGGCGGCAGTGGCCGTGGAAGCCCATGGATTGATAATAGAAGTACACCACGCCCCTGAAGAGGCCCTCAGCGATGGGGCCCAGTCCCTTTATCCGGAGCAGTTTGAAATCCTGTGTGCGCAGCTACGATCCGTTTATAAAAATCTCAGGGAAAATGGTGTGAATTAGATCTCATTGGAAAAGGCTTTCTCATGATGGGAACTGTTGGTGCACCAGGATTCATAATTTAAGCGCCTTTACCTCGTCTTGTAGAAGGATACCGCAGTATCGGCAAAATTCTTCGGTTTTATTATCCACATCTCCTGTTGTGCGGCAATAATGCATGCAACAGAAAGGATCCCGGCAGTGACGGAGATTGAAAGTATGACCCAGTTCATGAATGGCCTCCTTGATGATACGCTGGTGGTAAATCCTTTCGGTCTTGATGACCGGCAATTTATCGCTTAGGCGGTAGGTTGAGATAATACACGTCTTTCCGCCTAATTGTGCTTCTCCATATACGTACGTCAGAATGGGAATGAAAAGGTCCACATTACAAATAGCGAGAAGTTTTAGCGCGCCCCTAGGCGCCAGGCCGGCAAGCCTCTCAAGAATCAGCGTGGAATTATACTGCTGTCGAGCAGGATCCAGAGCAAACTCCATATCCTGCAGGAGAGATATCACCTCTGTGGGGAGACCGAATCTTTCGGAAACATCATGGCTGACCCTCTCAAGGATGGATGGTTCCAGATCACCAATTGGTGAGATAATGATCCTATGTTCATATGGGGCAATCAATCTGGTTTGCGAATATGATATTTTTTGATTTTATTGTAGAGGGTGGAACGATCAATCCCCAATATCCCGGCGCTCCTTGAGATATTCCAGTTGGTGTTGTCAAGTATTCGGCGAATATGCCCCCTTTCGATCTCCCGGAGAGAATTATCTGCCGGCATTAATAGATGTTCAGGCCTGAAAATCGGCAGGTCCTCAGGAAGGATTTTTCGACCCTTGCAAACGACAACCGCTCTCTCGATGGCATTTTCCAGTTCCCTCACATTGCCGGGCCATTCATAAAGCATCAACTCGTCAATGGCCTCGCGGCTGATCTGATCAATCGGTTTACCGGTCTCCTGGGAAAAACGATAAAGAAAATAATCGGAAAGCAGGGGAATATCCTCTTTGCGTTCCCGGAGAGAAGGCATCCTGAAGGAGACTACATTGAGCCGGTAGTAGAGATCCTCTCTGAATTCCCTCTTCTTGATGGCCTCTTCAAGCTCCCTATTGGTGGCCGCAACCACCCGGAAATCAACTTCAATGGGCTGCGTACCGCCAACCCTGTACAATACATGGTCTTCAAGGACCCTTAGGAGATCTATCTGCATTCTCATACTGATTTCCCCGATCTCATCCAGAAAGAGGGTTCCTCCGTGGGCCAATTCCAGCCGGCCCTTCTTCGTTTCCTTGGCATCGGTGAAGGCCCCTTTCTGATGACCGAACAACTCACTCTCCAAAAGGTGTTCCGGTATGGCCCCGCAATTGACCGTTACAAAGGGGCCGTCACAGCATTGGCTGTTGGTATGGATCGCCTTGGCTGCCAGTCCCTTGCCTGTTCCGGTTTCTCCCGTTATCAAAACCGTGGAGTTCATGGGGGCAACGTCCTGTACGAGATCAAATATATCCTGCATGGATTTTGACTGGCCGATCATGCTCTCAAAACGGGTTCTATCCTTGTACTGCTCTCTTAAGTAGAGGTTTTCTCTCTCCCTTGCCTGATGTTCGATGATCTTGTCTATGAGCAGGCCGAGTTCATTTGGATCAAATGGCTTGAGAAGATAATCGTATGCACCGTTTTTCATGGCCTCGATAGCGGAAGAAATGGATCCGTAAGCCGTGATCATGACCACCTCCGTGTCCGGATCCGCCTCCTTTACCAGTTTCAATACCTCCAGCCCGCTGATGCCTTCCATCTTAATATCCACAAGCATGATATCGAATTTGGTATTTTTAATGCGGTCAAGCGCCTCTTCTCCGCTGCCGACCTTTTCGACATGGTATCCGTCCCTTTCCAGCCAGCCGGCAAGGGATTCTCTCATGATTAATTCGTCATCGACAATAAGGATCTTAATCCTGCTCATCTGATTCTCCGCCATATTCGGGATTATCGAGCGGTCTCTTCAAGGGGAACTCAACCTGGAAGGTAGTACCTTCTCCCATTCGTGACCGAACATCGATCGAGCCTCCGTGTTCCTGGATGATCCCATAGGCCACGGAAAGCCCGAGACCTACCCCTTTTCCCTTCTTGGTCGTAAAAAAAGGCTCGAAGAGTTTCGAGATATTTTCCCTTGGTATCCCTGTTCCCGAATCAATAAATAGGATCCCGATGGTATTGCTTCTCAGGTAATGTGTCGTCTTAATAATAAGGTTCTTTTTATTCGTAGACTCCATTGCTTCAACCGCGTTGGAGATTAAATTCATTAAAACCTGTTGAAGCTGATCAGAGGAACCAAAGATATCAGGGAGATCGGGGTCAAGTCTCTTTCTGACCTTGATTCCGTTTATTTTAAGGAGATTTGAATTCAGCAGAAGGGTTTGCTCTACGAGTTGGTTGAGTCTGACGCGACCCGGCTCTATCCTGGATTGCCTCGAAAAGGTAAGGAGATTTGATACGATTCTGCTGGTCCGCCTCGTTTCGGTTTCCATGAGGTCCAGATATTGCTTGAACTTTTCAATATCTTCCTCCTCCATGGCCTCGTCTTCCACGATCCTCCGGATCAGCATGGTAAGGTTTAACACACCGGCAAGGGGATTATTGATTTCATGGACAACGGAGGCGGCGAGTTTGCCGAGTGAGGCCATCTTATCCTGGTGAAGAAGCTTGTCATGGGTTTCCCGCAATTGCCTGGTCCTCTCCTCCACCATCTGCTCCAGACGCCGGGTAATCTCTTCCTCTTCTCTTATTCGCAGTGTAATATCACGGCAGATTTCAATAAATTCCGATATCCTGCCGTCCTTTTCCCATATGGGAAAAATATTGACTTCATAATGCCTGGGAGCGGTATTAGGTAGGAACCGGTTCATGATTTGTCGGACATGTTTCTTGTTTTTTATTACTTCATTGAGGGGGCATTCCTGTTGATCTATATCACAGGGATGATCCATTTTCTGGAAGATTTCGTAACATTTTTTTCCAATCACATTTTCACGGCAATGCCCGATATGTCTTATAAAGGCATCGTTTACCTCTATGATTTTCAGATCTGGAGTAATGACACAGATGAGATCCTGTATGCCGTTGAGCATGGTCTCCATCTCTTCTGTCCGTGCCCGTAACTTGCGTTCTTCAACGCTGATGGCTTTCCAGAAAATGTTGAACACATGATAGGACTCGACCCGGATGTTGGAAGGCTTTGTTTTAAGGATATCATCGAGTACTTCCTGGTCCGGGGTGAGGATGATGAAGAGATGGATATCGTATTTGGGATCATAGAGTTCATGATAATCACGGACGGTTATCATTCCAAGTTTCTTGGCGACCAATATGCCGGGACTTTCCAGATCAGGATCGGCCGCGGCCTTCATGCGGGCGTTCACATCCGTTTCCCGATAATCCATGGTAGTCTTTTCAAGGAGTTCCTTGCAATGGGTACTACCCCCAATCACGGCAATGTTGATTATTGATGAAGGCTTTTTCGCCAAGATTACCGCCTCTCCCTGTCCCTGTATTTTTTAATGAAACACCCAAAGGTCCTGACCTTCATTCGGTGCTTTCCCCGAAATATGTGACCAGCCATACGATCATATCTTCGGCCTGCTTGATACTCATTTTGCTCGTGTTAATTATAAGATGATAGAGTTTTAATGAGTTCGGGTGCCCCTGTTCGAAATATTTTAAAAAGATATCTCTCCTTTTTTCCCTGGTCTGAATGCTCTTCTCGGCTTCCCGTCTGCTGACATCCCAGATATTCTCTATGAATTTAATCCGGTCTTCCATGTCTGCAACCAGAAGGACCTTTATCACGTTTGGATCATCCTGAAGAATAAACTGGCTTCCGCGGCCCAGGATAACCACATTGTCTTCTTCTGCAATCTTTTTAATGATGTTCTTCAGGAAAATGAGATATTTATCTTCGTCAAAATCAGATCTGGATTCACCGATATGACGTTCGATAAAACTACTGCTTACGAGTCTGGATGTAAACCGGATCAGCCAGTCACCGGCATGTTTTTCCACGGATTTTATCCATTCCGGTGACACATTTGCCTCTTTTGCCATCTTGTCGATAACGCCCGCACTTACAAACTGGTAATTCAGCCGCTCAGCCACCGCCTTTCCGAGGGTCCAGCCTCCAGCCCCAAACTGCCGAGAAATGGACAGCACAGTCATACCCTTAGCCTCCTGTAATAT
>CAYTUL010000252.1:0-6388 GCA_964441135.1 uncultured Desulfobacteraceae bacterium
GTCAGATATGAATGCCCAATGATTATGCTGTTTCAACAAATCCCTCAAAAAACCCTCTCCACAGTGGCCATTGAGATTCATAGGTATTGTTTTTTGCCGTAACCAAACCAGATTCGATCACCATTCCAAGTTCAGATGGATTGGAAAGCGCCCTTTCCGCCCAGTATGCGAGGCCCTCCACATCTTCCATGTCAACCATCCACCCGTTCATACCGTGATTTACAAGATCTATAGCCTGACCGACCTTTGTCGTAACCAGAGGTATGCCGCTGGCCATTGACTCGAGAACTGCTTTTGGCCCCCCTTCCTCTCTGGAACTAATAAGATATAAGTCCAGACACCGGTATAGTTCACCGATCCGTGGATAATCTTCAAGGTATATATGCTTAAAAGGAATCTTCAGATCACCAAGCCCTTTTATCACATATCCTCGTGCGGGGCCTGACAGAAGGATAAAGAGATCAGGAATTGAGTATTTCAATATTTTTAAGGTTTTCAGGAAGATATCCGGGCCTTTTTCGAGTTTGGGAACCTCTCCTTTTCCCCATCCATGGCCATCTTTTTGAAAGGAGCCGATAACGGAGGCATTCTGAGGAATATCATATTTATCTCTCATGTGGATTTTCGACCGGGGGGTCTGCTTTGGGAAAAAGTCTAAATTAATACCAATGGGAATCAGATGAACCTTGGAAGGATCTATTCCTGTTGACATGACAAGTTCGAGCATCCTCGAATTTGTTACCTGTATCTTTGATATTCTGTTATTAAAACGTTTAAGATTCTCATAACATGTAATAAATCGTTCTTCACCGGAATCGGGATGGCCATGATAATAGGGGAAGGCTATGCGGTTTTTCCCAAAAAAGTATCTTTGGGGATGTAGCATCACATTGTACCTGTTAGCAAAAAACATGGCCTGACGTGGAAAACCAAAAGGGATCGGCCCGGAATACCTGAAGGCGATGTTACATCTATCAAGAAGTTTTGATATCTCCCTAATTTCCCACGACGTCACCCAGTTTGCCCCTTCCGTTATAAAAAGGACATCGGAGTATGGTTCAGGAGAAAAGCTGAAGGGCAGGTTTTTGATAAGTGATGAAGCTGCGGAAAAGTAACGATTTTGCATTCATTACTGCCCGAAAATCTTATTAAGCAGTTTCTTGCTTAAAGAACCTATCTTTTCAACAAAATAGGTAGGGCTCAGGAGTAAATATATACAAGCGATCCTAATCAACCCGAATTCCCTGTATTTAGGTTGTATAACATTCCCAGATGGATCTTTAACCGCATGATATTTTCCTCTCAGGCGGGCGTTTCTGTTTATCCATTGATAATTGGGATGCAATTTAAGGAATCTGTTGCATTCCTCAGTACCCGGGTAAATATCCACTCCGTATCCGAGGTAATATTCATTTCTTTTCAACCTGAGTCTTTTTATTAATTTCACTGTCTCCAGGGTATCTTTGAGTCTTTCACCGGGTGTAGCGGACATAAATGACAGTCTGAAAGATATTCCAAATTTTCTCAGGAGTCGGATTATTGATGGGAGCCTTGAAAGGTCAATCCCCTTTTGGAGCCTCTTCAAGACCTCCCTGCTGCCGGATTCCACCCCTATAAAGAGTGTTTCAAATCCTGCTCTCGACAGGGCCTGAATGACTTCTTCATCGAGTCCGTCAAGTCGGGAATGGGCCTGGAACCTGAGGTTGATATTATTCGACACGATCTCATTGCAGATCTCGATACAGTGGTTTTTATTCAGGGTTATGGATTCATCCCGGAATCTCACGCTCTTTAAGGGGTGCTTTCGGGTAAGGAACTTCAGCTCTTCCATGACCGATGAGACGCTCCTTGTCCGGTGTCTCTTACTCCAGTAATGGTTACAATTACAGAAAGTGCAATTAAAAGGACATCCCCTGGCGCTTATCATATCGGCATGGGATATGTTATCGGGAGATTGATTTTCTGCGAAAAAGGTCCTGTTAAGTACCGGTAATGAATTGAGATCCTTAATAAGCTCTGCTTGAGGGTTTAGGATGATCTTATCCCTGTCACGGTATGTGAGGCCCGGCACATCCGAAAGATCGGGATCCCTGTCACGCAGCTTATCACAGAGCATCTTAAAGGGGATTTCCCCCTCAAACCTGACGATTGCATCAATTCCCCGGCATTTTTTCAGGCACTCTTCAGAAATATAGGATGCGTGATTTCCTCCGGCAACGACGAAAACATCCGCCAAATTTCTCTTGATGACATCCGCCCAGAACATGACGTTGTACATATTCGTTGCGTAAGTACTCATTGCAATAACATCGGGATTGTAGTCCAGGACTTGATCAAGGATTTCTTTGTCGGCTTTGAGATATCGATCCATGATCTTCTTGGGTGGATAATTCATTTCAATCCCTTTGATTCTATAATCCGGGCCGTCGATGTAGGAGCCGATACTGACCAGGCCGAAGGGGATAACGAGTTGTTCATAAAAAAAGGATGTGGAACTTACGCTCAATAGCAGAATTTTCAATCTCTCATTGTCCATTTGTCTTTCACAATCCATTTCAAAACATGGAGATCGCCTCTTAACAGGGAAACGGGCATCGTTGGTTCAATCATTTCTCCAGGCCGGTCAATTTTCCAATTCTTTCAATTTATCCCGGAATTTATCATCTGAATGAGGATTCTCCGATAATAATTCGATCCCTTCGACTTCCGTAAAGCCGTGTCTTTCTCGAAAGCCGGAAAAGAAATCTTTAATCGCGTTGTCTCGGACTTCAGCGTACCTATTGGCATCAATATTGCGAAGTGTCCATCGATCTTCATTTTTACAATACTTGCAAATTGGATTAATATCATGTTCTGAATTCACCGTTTCTCTGAGATATTGTAAAACGGGATGTTGCCACAAAAGGTCAAATTGTTTTTGTGTGCGAAATTGTATCCTGTCATAAAAGATTTTAAAAATCTCTATACGGTTGCAAACGCCGACATAATGGCAATTCTTATCATCCAGGACAGGCTTAAAATGCAGATGCACCCACGGAAATATACACTTTATTGATGCATTGAAGTTTTCCGGGTCCCACAGGGCTTTATTTTGGACCCAGTAGGATGGTTTTTGGGGGATTAACGGTATATGCTTTTTTAGTGCAAGCGCGTAAATTTCATCCAACACCCGATTTCCCTCATCAATATCGTAATCATAGGATACTTTTCGGTCCTGCAGGCGGTTTCGCCCGCCATAATATTTGCTTATCTGTATCGATGACACCCCCAACTGTTTTACCTTGCGGAATATGTGAGGATATTCATCGGCATTGAGTTTTTGTAATGCGAAATTAAACTGTATTATGGGTTTTTTTTGCCCTAATTGCTTTTTTCTGCCTTTTATATATCGGAGGTTCGCATCGATTTTTCCTACATCTCCTGTCATCAGTTCTTTGTACCCATTTTGCGATCCCGCATGATAGGAGATCAATATCTTATCGAACCTTGATTTCAAGAGCTTGTCCGAAAGACCTGCCTTTAACATGGAACCGTTTGTATTCACGGTCATCTTTGTCCCGTATCGTGATTTCAAATATTCAACGATTGTTCCGAAATCTCTGTTTAATAAAGGTTCAGCGGTTCCGCCCGAAAATACGATTTTATACACGGTTGATAGAAAGGATTCGTAGTTTTGAATTCCCTTTAAATCAATGGAATTCTCAGGCCGGCCCGGATACAGGAGGATATCTTTATGAATTTCACAAAACAGGCATTTGTAATTGCAAATGCTGGTAGGGGCAAATTGTATAAAAAGCGGGTTGTTCCCGGGCCGGACAGCTTTCGTATATATGGAATATGGAGCGAGAAGAACATTCCGGTATTTTTTTAGTTTATCAAAATTCGGCAGTAATGCTCCTATTGCCCTGGTGATAATAGCAAACCCCCTCTTGGTTAATAGCCATAGAAATATTTTCATAGATATCCTGCCACCGTTCTACATCACGGGCTTAAAAGTTCAGCGCGTATCAAATTCCTTTCGTTGATCTTGATGAGAAAAGATCAAGATCGCTCTTAACCATCATTTCAACGAGCTCATCGAATCCCATGGTTGGCCTCCACTTCAGTTTCTGCATTGCTTTGCTGTAATCCCCCTTGAGAAGGTCGACTTCCGAGGGCCGGAAAAGTTTTTGATCCGCCCTTACATAGTCCTCATAATCCAGATCAACGATAGAGAAAGCCTTTTTACAAAATTCTCTGACGGAATGGGTTTTTCCCGTGCAGATCACGTAATCTTCAGGTTTTTCCTGCTGCAACATAAGCCACATAGCACGGATATAATCACCTGCATAACCCCAGTCCCTTTTGGCATCAAGGTTTCCCAATTCCAATCTGTCGGTCAATCCGAGCTTAATCCTCGCCACGTGGGAAGAGATCTTTCGGGTAACAAATTCAAAACCGCGCCTCGGCGATTCGTGATTGTAGAGTATTCCGTTGCAGGCGAAGATGTTATAGGCCTCCCTGTAGTTCTGGGACAGATGAAAGCCCGCGACTTTTGAAACGCCGTAGGCCGACCGTGGATGGAACGGTGTGTTCTCGTTCTGGGGTACCTCCCGAACCTTTCCGAACATTTCGCTGGAGGCCGCGAAATAGAATCGCGCGTCGGGAGCAATGTCTTTTACGGCCGAAAGAATAAAGTGGGTTCCGCTGATATTGGACTGGAGGGTGGAGAACTCATCCTCGAAACTGTATGAAACGAAACTTTGAGCCGCCAGATGATACACTTCATCCGGCTTTACGGCAGATATCGCTTTATAGATGGACGGGTAACTTTCCAGAGAACCGGGAATAATTTCTATCCGGTCCATGATGCGCAGGATACGACCCAGGCGATGTTGCGGATCTTCTAAGGCTACCCGCCTCACAAAACCATATACTTTATAGCCCTTTTCAATCAGAAGTTCAGCCAGGTAGGAACCATCCTGACCTGTAATCCCTGTAATGAATGCCTTTTTCACAGAATCCCTCCAAAATGAATGGTTTTAATAACAGCAATTCGCCGTCAATTAGTATCCATCCAGAAACAGTCTATTTCTGGATGGGGCTTTCAGCGGTCTGCGGTTAGCAGTGTTTATCGTTTGATGCATCTTAGAGAAACACGTGATGTTCTCAAACCTGCTAAAGTCAAACAAAAAAGAATGGCCCTTATTATCTTTTTAAAGAATGGAGATTCTCCCATCGCAGTGATTATACGATATCTCAATGCCGGATTCATGGAATATGCAAAGGAAGCAGAAGAGACGAGATCCCGGTGAAAGAACTGGAATGCAAGATTCTTTATATCGAAAAAGGGCTTTATCAAGGCCGAGATCCCCGAAAGAGATGGTAAAAAAATATGATAGGGGGGATGAACGATATAACAAAACTCCTTGAATATTTTAAATTCAAAACCATCACAGCAGGGCAGGGATAAAAGCAATTCGCCACCCGGCCTTAACCAGCGGGATACCTTTAATATGACTGCCCCGGGATCCAAGGAGTGTTCAAGCATCATACTCGCTATGATGACATCGAAGGAGCTTTCCTGAAAGGAAATATCTTCGATCCTACCCTCTTTGACATCCAGCCCCAATTTCTCCCTTGCAAATCCGGCCATATCCCTGTTCAATTCTAAACCGGTAACAGAATAGCCCATCTGATTGAGATTGAACAACCTTGCGCCATAGGAGCTTCCGATTTCCAAAATTTTTGTCGGGACTGGATACCCGGGTATAAGATTTATGGTTTTCAACATCGGCAGGATATTATAGACCAGACGACGCAGGCCGGATCCCTCGGTTGATCTGTAGGATGTAGAAAGGCGTTCCTCGTCCAAGGGTTTATAATAGCCCAGAGATTGAGATTTGTAGCATTCATTTAAAAATTCCTGGGATGGGAGTGGCGATTGGATATAGCTCCCGCATTTACTACAGCGTTTATAATGAAAAGCCCCTTGCACATCGGTAAGGAAATCCTTCGCCGTTATCCGGAGATCTGAAAGGTTGTTTCCGCAGAGCAGGCATTTCCCTGATAATAGATCTGAATGGCCCATGGGTTCCTTGTTTGTGTGAAAAAGTCAAGCCTGGGGCTTTTTCATCGGAAGAACCCCGACCTGTGGTCGGGGTTCTTCACCTGCTGCTTATTATGTTGCCGGAGCGGACTGTTCATTAATGATACGTTCACAGATGGTGAGCCATTGCTTCTTATCTCTCTTATGGAGATACCTGTCCATTATTCGGCCGTAAGTACTCTTGCCGTATTTGCCTGAATGGGGATTGGATCCCCGGCCAAAGTGGGCGCATATGAGATCATTCAAATGTTCATCATAATAATATTCATCACAGACCGTATCGCGGAAAGGCCCTTTCTT
>CAYTUL010000253.1:0-6378 GCA_964441135.1 uncultured Desulfobacteraceae bacterium
CCTCTGAACCGCCACATACGTTCTTTATCACCTCGAAATTGCCGCCTGGACCGAGCAGCATGGCCTTCGGGTTATAGCCGATGGCCTGGGCCGTCAGAACCGTGGGAAAGGTGACCGGCGGATAGGTAAAGGACAGGTAGGCATCCACATTGAGCCTCTGGGCCTCCTTCAGGATAGGAGAGACGTCCTTGATATCGGGCGGCGTGCTCTTGATCATTTTTATCTCAATGCCCTTTTTGCTCAATTCCTTGGAGGCCTGACCGGAGTACTCTATGCCGTGAAGGTCCTCGATAAAGTTAATGGCCACGGACTTTACTCCGATGTCCTCAAATACCTCTGCCATCGCAGGCATCTGGTAGTGGTTGGAAAATTCCAGTACCATGAAGAAATAGGGAACCTTGTCCATCATCTCGCTGAGACTTGTTGCACCGCCCTCGGCACCGATCAGGACATAGTGGTGCCTGTTGGCGACCGCACTGGCTGCGAAAAGGAAGGCCGTGCTAATGGGGGGGAATATTAAATCGACCTTATCCTGCAGTATCAATTTATCAAGGAGTCTCGTCATGGTGCCCATGTCGCTCTTATCATCATAGACAAGCATCTCTACGGGCAGTTTCTTGCCGTACTCCTTCACATAGATCCCGCCCTCGGCGTTGACCTTCTTGACCCACATCTTATAGAGGGGGCCGAAGGCGTTTTCTTCGAAAAAGGCCAGTGGACCGGATAGGGATCTGGATGCGCCGATAACGATTTTATCCTTGGCGACTGCGTTCGCGGCAAATAATCCGCAAAACAACATCACGACGACGATAAGTACAAAAGACCTGACCAAGACTTTGCTTTTCATTTTAACCCTCCTTTATAAAACATCTAAAATGACTATAAGCCTTGTTAATAGAAAAACTTTCGATACTTTGCGACTGTCTGGAAATCGCAATCCTTAAGTATCTTGCCTCTTCTCTTTTTTTTTACACCTCCTTTCTTAAGTGGACCGGTTATCTTTTACTCCAGACTTTAATCCAAATCCGGAAACATCGTGAAACACACGGTGAATCAGGTTGTATCGGCAGGATGGCAACGGGATGCCCCGCTCTGCAAGCGGGTGGTTTCTCAAAAGAACGAGGGCAGTTGATATCATATTAACGCCCGCACTGTCAAGAAAGAATATACCTCTTAACAGATGAATCAAAGAGTTATATTTTTTATTTGACCGAATTTAACATGGCCCGTATGTTCTCGTCCGTAGTGGTGTCCACATTGGCTCCGTTGGTAAGGATAAAACCGCCTCCCTTTCCGCAGTATTCCACGAGATCCCTGCAATAGGCCGTCACCTGCTCGGGAGTGCCGGTTGACATGATGCTTGTAGGCACGTTGCCGAGAATGCAGGCCGTGTCCTTCATGATATCCTTGGCCCGGTGCATGTCCGTCTGATCGAACATCCAGGCGGTCATCCCCTTGGGCAGATCCGAGATGACCTCCAGCCTGCTGTTGTAGCTTCCCTCGGCAAAACACCAGGCCAGGATGCCCTCCTCATTCAGACCAAGGAGGACCTTTTTAAGCGTGGGCCAGTAGAATCTTTTAAACTGGTCATCGGACATGAAGCCGTCTGCACCCTTGTGCAAAGGTAGCATCGCTGCCATTCCGCCCGTTGCCTCAACCGCGCTAATTCCCCCCTGGATCATCAGAGGAACGAAACGCTCGCAGGCCTCCAAAACAAGATCAGGGTTCCGGTACATATCCGTCATGATTCCCCGGGTGCCCCGCAGGGTATCTCCAATGGCATCGAAAGGCGCTTTAGAAAATCCACCAAAAAGGCCTGGAAAACCATTGGCGGTTATTTGCCCCGCCAGAGCTCCGGCGCTCATCAGGTCCTTCATCATGAGATTGGCGGCTTCGATTATTTTATTCAGGGCAGCCTGCATATCCGGCATGGCGAAGGGAACGAGGGCCGGGGGGACCATGGGAAGCTCTTGTATCATGGGCAACACGGGGAGCATGCGCAGGGCCCCGAGTTCTCCGAAGGCACGGGATAGGTAGGTGTGCATGAAGAAGCCCGAAGGATCCGCAATCAACTGGGCATACTCGTCTTTTGTGATGTATTCTCCTTCCACGGCCTGATAACTCTGGTTATCAGGCAATCCATGGCCTGCCCACTTATAGAGCCTGTAGTCAATATGCTCAAGGGCCTTGCCCCCGCCGCCGACCATAACGAACCCCATATCGGAAGGGAATTCCTTTTGAAAGGCGATGAGGGGTTCAATAAGCTTTTCAGGTTCGTACATCGAGTCCCGTCCCGTAAACCCGGCCCGTTTTATGGCATAGTCCGATACCGAGCAAAAGACCGGCACCCTCGCGGGCTCCTTTTCCAGTTCAAGGGCGTCTCTTATCAGTGTGGCACGCTCCTTGTAAGCGGCTTCGGCCTCAGGGCTGACGAATTGAATGCCTTTCCCTTCGACCAATGAATCAAACCTTTTAGAGAGTTTTTCACGGGGCGTAAGTTCCTTCCAGTTTTCCGGCTTTTCAAACATGTATTGTCCCTCCTTTATTTTAATTTAGATGGGTTTTGTAAACGCCATGGTAAAATTGTCCCATGCACTGCGCTCTTCCTCATAGGGGGCCTCCTCAACATGGCACTCTTTATCCAGTATCATTGTCGCTCGTTTCTCGCAATAGGGCGGCCAATTGCCGATCTCCTCGCAGGCCGGATCTCCTGTACGGGCGAAGGCCAGCCAGGCCTCCTGAATACACCTTGAGAGGGTATCGGCTTCGTCTCCTGAACCGCAGAAAGTATCGTCATGTTCGCCAAAGACAAACCCCATTTCAAGGGCGTGGCAGGCCCCCAAAATTCCTCCCATCACCGGAGATTTCCATGTGAACAGGTAGTTATAGGCGAGTTGACCGTTGTCGCATTGGCCCTCTATGAGCCTCAGAGCCGGCATCCGGAACATCATGTCGGTCTGGATGGCCATCAGCAATTCCGAAGGGCCGGCGGCGTCACCCCTGTTTTTTCGCGCCTCCCTGTAGGTTTTTATCAGACCCGCCACATATTCGGCTGGTATCAATTCTTCCAGACGCTTGACCATTCCCGACTCATCCAGGTTGATCAACCCCGGATCCATCACTCCGAATAGCCTCATCTCTTCAAGATTGGTTCCGGCTAAGACCTTGATATTCCCGGCGGACCCTTTTTTAATTGCGTTAATGGGTAATTCGGGTATTACATCGCCATCCACCAGAGGCTGAAAAGGAGTGATCCTGTGGGTGGCTTCACGAATTTTGTCCCCTAACTCCTGCTGGGCCGCAAGAAGCTGTTTGAAGGTAAGTGAGCGCAGGGAGTCTATATCATCCGGACTCGTTCCAAGTATCTCAAGATACTGTCTCGTAATATCTACCGCCTCTTCAAGGGCCCCGACCGTGTTGGCGGCACCGCTCTCAAGAATAGCCTTCTGAAATTTTCCCCGGGCCGCGGGCATGGCCATGAGACATCCTATGCTCATCCCGCCGGCCGATTCCCCGAAAACGGTCATATTATCCGGATCCCCGCCGAAGGATGCGATATTGTCCCGAACCCATTGAAGGGCCGCGACCTGATCAAGCAGCCCCTCGTTTCCCGTGGCGGGAATCTTGCCGCCTGTAACCTCTTTCAGATTTATGAAGCCGAGGGCCCCCAGACGGTAGTTCATTGTGACGATCACCGTGTTTCCGCGATTTGCAAGAGAATGCCCGTTATATACGGACTGGCTCGCGGTTCCGATGATAAAGGCACCGCCGTGGATCCAGACCATTACCGGCCTCCGGCCGCCGTCAAGACCTGGCGTCCATATGTTCAGATAGAGACAATCTTCATCCTGCGGCCCTTCAATGCTTAACGCTTCAATTCCGCTCTCAAGTAACGGGTTTTGCGGGGCGACGGCCCCGAATGCCTTAGCCTGGCGAACGCCCTCCCATGGCTGAACCGGCCGGGGCGGGAGCCATCGCAACTCTCTGACCGGGGGGGCCGCGTAGGGAACGCCCTTGAATACGTAAAGTCCTTCCTGATAATCCCCTTCGATCTTTCCTGCTTTGGTCTCAACTATCGCGTTCACGCTGTTGCTCATAGCTTCCTCCTTTCATTATCCGCGTCCATTCTTGATTATCTTTGTACATTATGTTTAAAATGGCCATAAAATCAATTATTAAATCCAATCCGTCCTGTACAAAAAGGATTTCATCACGGAGCCGTCCGCCATGATTTTAGGCGACGGCGGATGAAAGAGAACAACCTGGACTCCGGGCATAAAATAACGTCATGAAAAAACCGGAAGAAAAGGGGATTTAGACGAATTCCTGTAACTATTCATAGAGGAGGTTGACATGGGTTCCATTCCGCGTGATTACTCGGTATTTGACAGATTCGATTTTGAGCGGAAACCTGTCGGGGTGAAATTTTTATCCGTCCGACCCGAAGGTATTCAGAGGATAGAAAAAAAACTCAATTTCTGCGAGATGTTCAAAGAGGCACAAACGAGTGACCCCTTTTACGTGCAGAAAGAAGATTTCCAGTGCATTGAGCCGGTTCTTTTAGGCATGGAGGATCCTGATCCCATGCTCGTTGGTGGACTGGTCGGGGAAGCGGACGGCATTTTTGAGGAGGCCCGCGCGAACCGGAAGATCTACCAGTATATGCCAAAGATGCCGAAGGGGTCCGTCAATTACGTCTGTTTCTCACCCCTGGACCGGCTTTCATTTGATCCGGACCTGTTAATCATTACGGCAAATGCGAGCCAGGCCCACCCCATACTCCGGGCTCTCAGCTATTCATCCGGAGAAATGTGGTCGTGCAAGGGGACCCCCATAGCCGCCTGTTCTTGGCTCTATGTCTATCCCGTCATGAGCGGAGAATTGAATATGACGATAACCGGCTTAAGCATGGGGATGCGGGCCCTGAAGGTCCTCCCGGAAGGCCTGATCCTTATCTCTATTCCCTGGAATAGGCTCCCCATGATAATGGAAAACCTTCAGAAAATGGATTGGTTTATTATATCCGACACCGTAACAGGAGAGGCCCATAAGGAACGCGTGAATATTCTATTTGAGGAGTTGAGAAAGAAGATCCAGGATTCGTGAACATTCCGGGGATCATGGGAAATGCAAAAGTCTAAAAAGACCGTAATCCCATAGCCTCAAATCTATATCTCCTTGAAAAGAAATATCATACCGGATGTCCATCGCCGGGCAGAGCCTGATAATCCTAACCTCCGCTATGCGGAAGTTTCAACCATGAAATGAATCCCTGGCTCCCCGGGATATGCTACCCGGACAGTTTAGTGATAAAGGCTCTCATAAACGCTGGGAGGTCGTCGGGCTTTCGGCTTGTGATCAGGTTACCGTCCTCTACGACTTCCCGGTCCACCCACCTGGCTCCGGCATGAACGAGATCGTCCCTAATGGCTTCGAAACTTGTGACGGTCCGGTCTTTCACTATTTCCGCGGACGCGAGCATCCATCCGGCGTGACAGATGGCCGCCACTACTCTTCCGGAATCATGAAGATCCTTTACCAACCTTACCATTTCCCTGCTGCGCCGCATGTGATCGGGAGCGTATCCCCCTGGTATAATGATCCCGTGGAATTCCGCTGCCGATATTTCCGACACCGTCTTGTCGACGCTCGCCCTTGTCCCTGACTTCCCCGTGTATTCCGGGGCCGTGCCTGTCCCAACCACTGTCACATCTGCCCCTGCCTCTTTGAGCCTGTAATAGGGATACCAGAACTCCTGGTCGTTAAACATCTGCTCCACTAATATGATTACTTTTTTACCTTCTAATTTCATAGGGATCTCCTTGATAAAAGGTGCCTGTCGTGTCTTAATAATATGTCTTTAAATTACAATAGGCAACCTCCTAAATGTATCATCGGAATCTCAAGATAATTTTGGGCATATATGTTATTTGGTAGTGTCCCTTGTCTGTTGTCAGTGGTCCGTTGTATAAGTGATTTAAATACGTTATGTGATTAGGTTGTTCGAACTGTAATTCATGGCAACCAACTGAAAAACGAACCATTTTTGTCCTGACTACAGACAACTGACAACAAACAACGGACACTACAGATATACCCCCATGCATTTACGATCCATGAAAACATTCATAAACCGTTTAGCCCGGACCTTTCATGAGGCGCTCATGTTAAGCCTTGCCCTTTTCAAGATCATGGTTCCCATAATCGTTGTTGTCAAGATACTTCAGGAACTTGACCTGATAAAATATCTGGCGATCCCCCTGGCGCCTGTTATGAAGATCGTGGGACTGCCCGATGAGATGGGGCTTGTCTGGGCCACAGCTATTTTAAATAATCTGTACGGCGCCATTGTCGTACTCCTATCCCTGGGCCAAACCA
>CAYTUL010000254.1:0-6377 GCA_964441135.1 uncultured Desulfobacteraceae bacterium
GGTATGGACCCCCATACACATCCCTATCCCGAGTGCCTGGTTTTTGTGGGCCTTGATCCCACAGATATTAAATATTTGGGGGCGGAGATCGAGATCGCGCTGGGCGAGGAACAGGAAAGACACACCTTTAATAAACCCACGGTCGTGGTTGTCCCAGCAGGGCTGCCCCATTGCCCCCTTGTAACCAAAAAAGTGGATAATCCTAAGGGTTTCGGGTTTTATCTGATTTCCCTCGGGGCTGAACCAGAGACCACGTGGCTTGGCGGGAATCTGACGGATGAGCAGGCGGCCCAGATAGAGAATTTAGGGGCTGAAAGGGGGATGAGGATGCACGTGGACAGGAAATCAACGTCGGCAGCGGGTAAACCGAAACAGACCGACGGGAAAAAATACGCGCATCTTATCAAGACAATGACTCCCATGATCGGCAAAGGGGGGGTAAGATTGGGCGGGTCGCCCTTCGGAGCGGATCTCAAGGAGGAAGAGCGGTTTCAACTGGGGCCTGGAAATGCGGATGAGCTTATATGGATGTACGGCAAGGACCTCGAGGGGCTTGAGCTCAATTTTACATGGGGTTTTTATAGCAGGCCCGGCATATGGCATCGGCGAGACACGGGACGCGGGGCCCATGTGCATCCCGAGCCCGAGCTACTGGTCTTTGTGGGTCTTGATCCCGATGATATTGACTATCTGGGGGCCGAAATCGAGGTGGATATGGGCAAGGAGCACGAAAGCCACGTCATCAATAAGCCCGGGGTCTATATCTGCCCGGGGGGATTTCCGCACCTGCCCATGGTGACGAGATGGGTTGACAAACCCTACGGTTTTTATGTGATCAGCCTTAGTGATGTGCACGCGTCGCCGTTTATTGATTAGTACATACCGTATTAAGGGCTTTATCTCAACCTTTCGATAGCCACCGGGTTGAATGATTGGAACACCGGAATGATTTTGTTTTTTACGACAAACAACCGACAACAAGCAACGGACAATGACATTTTTTAAAGAGGAGGGACACGAAATGGTCAAAAAAGAATACACCCATCTGATAAAGCCGCTGCCCGTCCTGAGGCCGCCCGAGGGTCTGTATGCCGATCCGCGAATCTGGATGGAGGGGAAGGATCTGGAGGGTTTCAACGCCAATTTCTCCTTTGGGTTTTACAAGGAACCTTGCGCCTTTCACCCCCTGGAAGGGGCGCTGGCGCATCCCTATGACGAATGTCTGGTATTCGCGGGGACCGATAACAGCGATATTCTCTATTTAGGCGCGGAGATATCCATAGAACTGGGCGAAGAACGGGAAGAACATGTGTTCAGCGAACCCACGGTAGTCATTGTCCCGAAGGGGACGATGCACGGCCCGGTTAGGATTAAACAAATTGACAGACCTATTGTACATTACAATATCGGCCTCGGAGCGGAATACAAGGCAGAAAGGATTCAGCGGGACCCAGAGTCAGCCATGACCAGGGAATCAAAATACGGGCACCTGGTCAAGAAACTCATGACCTACATTGATGAAAAGATTAAAAACAGCCAGATGGATTACAGCGTGGTCACGGACGAGAGGGGCGTGATGAGACCGTCTGAGTTCGGCGTGGGGCCCGGGAACGGGGATCAGATCGTATGGCTTTTCGGCAAGGACCTGGAAGGTCTGGATCTCAATTTCACCTGGGGATTTTACAGCAAGTGCGGCAAGTGGCACCGGGGAGGAGAGGCCCACACCCATCCCGAAGAGGAGATACTGGTCTTTGCGGGGCTCGACCCCGATGATTTAGGCTATCTGGGGGCGGAGCTTGAAATGGGTATGGGCAAGGATTATGAAAGGCACATATTCAACACACCCACGGTGGCCATTTGCCCCAAGGGTTTTCCCCACCTGCCGCTCATCACCAGGTGGGTGGATAAGCCCTACGGTTTTTTCGTGATCTGCCTTGACGGCAATCATGATTCTCCCTGGGTGGAGGCCTAGTCATAAGATGAAGTATCGCAGATTCGGTAAGCTGGACTGGGAGGCATCCATATTGGGCTTCGGTGTCATGGCATTGCCGTGCATAGACGGAGACCGGAGGTCTATTGATGAATCAGAATCCATAAGGATGATCCGTTTTGCGGTTGATCAGGGCGTCAATTATATAGACTCAGGTTATCCCTATGACGCGGAACAGGATGTTAGCCGGACCCGGATGCTTGGCCGGGCACTTCAGGAGGGTTACAGGGAAAGGGTCAAAATAACCGGCACGCTGCCCCCCTTTTTGATTAATACAAGGGATGATTTTGATCGATGTCTGGATGATCGAATCCGGTTACTGGACACGGAAAAGATAGATTTTTATCTTCTGGGGGGGCTCAATCGGGAAAACTGGCCCAGATTGAAGGAATTAGGTGTGCTATCCCGGGCGGAGCAGGCCATGATGGACGGCCGAATGGATTATTTAGGGTTCTCTTTCCATGACGATTTTCAGGCTCTCCGGACCATCCTCAATGATTACGATAACTGGTCCCTCTGTCAATTTCAGTTCAGCTATATGGACGTGAAGCATCATCCCGGTGTCGGAGGCATAAAATATGCCGCGGACAGGGGTCTGGCCGTTGTGGCCGCAGAACCGCTCCGTGGCGGGAGGCTTACCAAAGTACCGCCCGTGCCGGTTGCAAAGGTATGGGCGGACGCGGAATCACAAGGGCGTAGTCCCGCAGAGTGGGGACTGAGCTGGGTCTGGAATCACCCTGAGATTTCCGTGGTTGTCTGCGACATGAGCAGCATGGCTCAGGTTGAGGATAATATCGGCTTTGCCGGAAGAGCCGAGCCGGACAGTCTTTCCGTCCAGGAAATAGTCCTGATCGGCCATGTGAGGGAAGCCTATAATAGGCTAAAACCGGTTCGCTGCACCGCCTGCCGTGCCTGCATGCCCTGTCCGGTGGAGATCGATGTACCGCGGATATTTGAAATCTACAATGATGCCATTATCTACAATGATATGGGGAGGGCACGGGATATTTACCGCATGGAACGTCATGATCTGGATATGTGCACGGGATGTGAAATTTGTCAGAATGCCTGTGCCAAAGGCCTCGACTTAATGGACTATCTTAGGGAGGCCCGCCAGGCACTTCATCAGCAATAGGAGTGCTAAAATACCCGTGATAATCGAGACCGATTCGAACATTTCTGTTGACCTTGAATTAGTCTGATAGTAATACCATAACACTATAACTTTCATCCCAAGCCCTGCATATGGAAGCGAAAAGAAACCTGTTTAGACCCGTAACTCTTAAACGAACCTTTGAGGACATCTCCGATCAAATTAAAGGGTTGATCTATTCCGGCGTCCTGAAACCGAATGACCGGCTGCCTTCGGAAAGGGACCTGGCCGAGCAATTCAATACGGGAAGAATGTCTGTGAGAGAGGCCCTGCGTATTTTGGAAGAATCGGGATATATTACGATCAAGCAGGGGGCGGACGGCGGTATTTTTGTCAAGGAATTGGACTCAACCGGATTGAGCAAATCCATATCCGGTTTGATGAACGTGGGCAGTCTGACTCTTCAGGAGATCAAGGAAGCAAGAATCGCTATCGAATCCATTATTCTCGAGGCCGGTATTAGGCGATTCACAAAAGATCAATTGGCGGCGCTGGAATCAAATATTAATGATTGCGAAAAATTTTACAGGAACCGTAAAAAGGACGAATATCCGAAATTTTCAGACGAACAACTCGGGAAATTTCACGTTCTAATCGCGGAAACCTCCAAAAACCGACTTTTTAAGTACTTCGTGACGTCCTTGCTGGATCTCTACGTAAACCAGATTATCCGGTATATACCAGATTCTGTCGAATACTCGAAACATTTAAAGCAGCACAGGGATATTTACGAGGCGATTAAGGCCAAGGACCTGAAAAGGGCCAAGAAAGCGATCGAACAACATATGCAATCCTCGACCGAATATGTTGAAAAAACCATGGGGGACTCTGATAAAAAAACAGGAACCGTTTGAAGATGAGAGGAGGTGATAGGGTAGAAAAACATTCATTTCAGCAGGCTGTGGTTTCGTTTTCAGAAATCCATTAATAAAAAGGAGGGATAAGCAATGAAAAAGGCAATACTCATACCATTAATGCTTTTTTTATCAGTTGGATTGCTTTTCGGTGTCTGTTTCGGAGAGGAAAAACCGCAATACGGGGGTACCTTCGTGTGGAATCATAATGGTGGTATTCCCAAGATTGGAGCCCCACCCGATGATTTAGGTATCGCGGGGGACAGAAATATGTATCCCGTGTTGGAACCGTTGATTAAAACCGATGAACAGGAGCGTATCCAACCATGGCTGGCGGAGTCCTGGAAAATATCTCCGGATGGGAAATCGATCACCTTTGGTCTTAAACAGGGTATTAAGTTTCAGGACGGCACCGACTTTGACGCCGAAGCGGTAAAAACCAATCTGGAGATGCTTTATAAATCGAATATTAGGGGGACCGCTGTTCTGCGTAAAGTATCTTCCTACGACGTTTTGGATAAATACACCCTTCGAATGAATCTCAAAAAATACGATTGCACCATCTTGCTTAGGATGGCCGCAGGCGTCATGGGCCTGATGGCATCACCAACGGCGTTGAAAAAAGATACGACCCCTGAAACGATGGCCCAGCTCCATGCTGTCGGGACCGGTCCTTTTCTATTTGATAGCTGGAAGAGGGATACCTATGTAAGATATAAAAAATGGAACGGCTACTGGCAGAAGGGCAAACCCTATCTCGATGCCATAAAGATCCAAAACATCCCGGACCTCACGGTCAGTATCATGTCTTTCAAATCGGGGGAGGCCCAGGCTGTTGAGAACCTCGACCCTGTGGATGCCCGGCAGTTAGAAAAAGAGGGTTATGAGATCTATCAGCCTAACCTGTATTTCCTCCACAGTATCCTTCCTGACGGCGCTAATCCAGATTCTCCCTTTGCCAAGAAAAAGGTTCGCCTGGCATTAGATTACGCCCTGGACAAGAGGACTATGGCGAAAGGAATTGGCATGGGATACTATGAACCCTTATGTCAATTGGCCACGAAAAAGGATCCCTGGTATAACCCCGAGTTGAAATTCCGTGAATATAACCCGGAAAAGGCAAAGCAACTCCTGGCCGAGGCGGGTTACCCGCACGGTTTCAAGACAAAACTTATCTCTGACGTAATGGCCCGAAGGGACACGCTGGTCGCGGCACAGACCTATCTTAAGGAGGTAGGGATTGAGACGGAACTGGAAATCCTGGAATTCGGGGCTGCCTTTGCCCTACCCAGGCAGGGATGGAAAGGCATTTATTTCCCTGGTTTTCCAAATGTAGGCACCCTTGTAGGCATTCTCACCCGGTGGGGCCTTGCCAATGACTATATCAGTTTCTATCGGCCGCCCGAGTGGCAGGAGAAGTGGGATGCGCTCGTTGCCCAGCAGGATGATGACAAGCGTCTGGTTCAACTAAAAGAAATATTAAAGATACTTTATGATGAAGCCGTGGGGATTCCCTACCAGGGCGACGCGCCCCAGTTGGTGAGGGACAAAAACGTTCATGGTTTCAATTTACATGGGAAACACATGGTAAGCTACTGGGAACCGCAAAACGTATGGTTGAGCAAGTAAGAATAAAACCCCAATTGAGTTTGACTCAATTGGGGTTTTATATAAAGGATATTAGACACTATTAGACCTGTACTGACTAAAGTTGCCTGTGGCGTGAAATAAAGCCGGATTGACCGGAGGGTTTGAATGACAGCGTATATTATTCGCCGTTTATTTATGGGCGTTATAATCATCCTGATCGTGTCCATGATGATTTTTTTATTTATGCGGCTCCTACCGGGTGACCCATTGATAGTGTATGTCACTCGCTCCGATATGACCGACCTTTCAGAAGAGCAGATGCAAAATCTAAGGATAAAATTCGGCCTGGATAAATCAATCCCCATGCAGTATGTCTCCTGGATAGCGGGCATCTTTCAGGGCAATTTTGGAAGATCCCTATACTATAATGAGAATGTCGAGCGCCTTATTGCCGAGCGTATACCCATAACCATCTACCTGGGATTTTTAGCCTTCATCGTAAGCTGCATCTTCGGCATCTCCTTTGGCGTAATCTGCGCCTTGCGGCGAGGAACGTGGATCGATACGGTCGTCACCTTTCTCGCGAACATCGGCATAACCATGCCCTCCTTCTGGGTAGGCATTATACTCATATACCTGATTGCCCTTAAGGCAGGATTGCTGCCGATTCATGGGTACACGTCACCCTTTGAGGACTTCTGGTTAAGCATCCGGCAGGCCATAATGCCAGTGCTGTGCCTGTCGCTCTTCTCCATTGCCTCATTGACCCGTCTGACCCGCTCGTCCATGC
>CAYTUL010000255.1:0-6363 GCA_964441135.1 uncultured Desulfobacteraceae bacterium
CGCGTGTCGAAGATCCCGCTGTCTTTAGCGGGGGGTAGCAACCTAACGTTACCCTACTTCTGGAGGCTTTCGCCCCGGGAAAGAGATTGCTGAGCACCCAAGCTGTCGAACAGCACTAAATAGTTACAAAAAAAGAAATTCTCAGCGAACTCCGTGTCTCCAGCGAAGCGGGTGGTGAGACAAATAAAACGTGATATCTTATTGAGCTAAAGCAACCGAATAATGTTTTACTAAACCATGGAAAAGAAGGAAGTCGAAAAGAGTATAATCCACCTCGATATGGATGCCTTTTACCCGGCGGTGGAGGTCCTGGATAATCCCGAGCTAAAGGGAAGGGCCGTTATCGTCGGGGGAAGCAGGGAAAGGGGGGTCGTATCTTCCGCTTCCTATGAGGCACGAAAATTCGGTGTCCGTTCGGCCCAGCCCATGGCCCAAGCAATGCGCCTCTGCCCCCAGGGTATTGTTCTGCCGGTCAGAATGTCGCGGTACAAGGAAGTTTCAGACCGGATATTTGAGATTTTTCGTCGATTTACACCGTTGGTGGAGCCCCTTTCCATAGATGAAGCATTCCTCGATGTAACGGGGACGGCGCGTCTTTTCGGTACTCCTGTCCAGATCGCGGAACGAATAAAAAAGACAGTCCGCGAGGAGACGGGGTTGACCGTTTCCGCGGGTGTTGCACCGTCAAAGTTCGTGGCCAAGATTGCTTCCGATCTTGAGAAGCCCGATGGTTTGACCTTTGTTCACCCCGATAAAGTGAGGGAGTTCCTGGATCCGCTTCCCATCAAGAAGATGTGGGGAGTGGGGAAGGTTACGCAAGAGGCCCTGGCCGGTCTGGGTATCCATACATTCCGCGATCTCAGGAAAACCCCTATGGAGATCCTTGAGAAGCGTTTCGGTAAATACGGGATAAAGATGCACGGGTTGGCTATGGGGATAGATGTGAGAGAAGTCGAGACGGAACACGAAATGAAGTCTATAGGGCACGAACAGACCTTTCTTGAGGATATCATGACGGTTGAATCGGCCAAAAAAGAGCTCCTATCGCTCGCAATGAGGGTGGCTAAGCGAATGCGGAGGAATGGCGCTTCAGGAAAGACAATCAGCTTGAAGGTAAAATACAGTGATTTTGTCCAGATCACCCGCGCGTTCACGCTTGAAAAACTCACGGACGACGGGGCTATGATATATTCAACCGCATGTGAGCTATTGGGGAAGACGGAGGTAGGCCGAAGGCCTGTCCGGCTCCTCGGCATATCTCTCTCACATCTCCAGTTCCAGGGTATGGAGGGGCAAATGTCCCTTTTTCATGAAAACGGAAAATCAATAAAGAGAAAAGACCTGAACAGGGCCCTGGATTCACTGCAGGAAAGGTTCGGCGAAAAGAGTATTCGTCCCGGGACCCTTCTGTCGGAATGACGCATGACCTATGTTAAATCTTCATTAATCCATCCGTTCTATCGGTGAGAAATGAAAAGCTTGACCCGTTTTAGGTGAAGTTCGAAAAAATCATGTATTTAGACAAGATGGACAGGATATACATGATATTTTTGCCTTTCCGGATGAAAGGCAAAAAGTCATCATCCCTCTTCGAGGGAGGGAACTCATTATATGTGATCACATTAATAGAGGTTCAGTCATAGAAGGGCAAGTCCCCCTTCCCGCCTTTGGTAGGATTGAACATTCTCCCTTCCATCAGGGAAGGAGAATATAAAATGATCCATGAAATCCTGTCTAAAAACAAAGCAAGTCAATTATGGCCCCTTTCACGGGCCTTCCTCATACCACCCGTTCACCTGGTGCTGATTAAGGGCCGGGCCCCAAGAACAATCGGTGGTTATCAACCTGGCATGGAAAAGGAGGAGATGACTTCAGCCCGGATACTCTTTGTAGCCGATACGCACTTAGGCTTTGATATGCCCTTTCATCCCCGTGTCAGGAGGCGAAGGCGGGGACCGGATTTTTTTAAGAATTTCAGGCGAGCCCTTGAACCCGCTTTGTCCGGGGAGGTCGACGCCGTGATTCACGGGGGCGACCTCCTATATCGAAGCAAAGTACCTGCTCGACTCGTGGAGATGTCCTTTGAACCCCTCATAAAGGTCGCGAACAGGGGAATCCCCATATATGTCGTGCCCGGAAACCATGAGCGATCGGTCATACCTTATCCACTACTTGCCGCGCATTCTCATATCCACATATTTGATCGTCCCA
Source organism: uncultured Desulfobacteraceae bacterium (assembly GCA_964441135.1). Lineage (GTDB taxonomy): Bacteria > Desulfobacterota > DSM-4660 > Desulfatiglandales > HGW-15 > CAYTUL01. The sequence goes on from CAYTUL010000255.1 coordinate 2,212, forward strand.
AAACCTATGTATTAAAGGTTAACGGGCTTGTACTGGTGCTCGCGGGCTTTCCCTATATCAGGAGGGATATACGATCCCTGTTCCCAGGGATTTTAGAACAAACAGGCTGGACAAAGGAATTTGCGGATATCCGTCTGCTTTGCATCCATCAATGCGTGGAAGGGGCTACCGTGGGACCTCAAAATTACACCTTTCGCCATAACCGGGACGTGATCAAGATTCAGGATATTCCGTCTGGATTTGCGGCAATCCTATCGGGCCATATACACCGTTTCCAGGTGCTGAAAAAGGGACTCAACGGGAAGCCTGCCCCTGCACCGATCATCTATCCTGGCTCAGTCGAACGGACGTCCTTTGCCGAAAGGAGCGAAGATAAAGGGTACATTACTCTGGAAATCACCGGTAGAGGACCCAATCCAGGGAAATTGAAAGGGTGGAAGTTTCACCGCCTCCCGGCCCGCCCCATGGTTCAACTGGAGTTGGACAGCAGGAACAGGACGATCGGTCAGATAAAGGAGTGGATAAGGAAGAGAATAGAAATCCTGTCCAGGGACAGTGTGGTGAAGATCCGGATAATAGGGAACCTAAAAGAAGAGACCCGCGGCCTGTTAACGGCGGAAGCTCTTCGTTCATTAGCGCTCCCGAGCATGAACATCGAGGTCCTTTTCACGGGTCTGGGCCGGAAATCAGCATCTTGACGCCCATGAACGATAGTGAATAATGGGATATTGGATGCAATATCTTATCCACGTATCCATTATTCCGGCAATATATTGTATTCCGCCTTATGGTAATAGAATAAATCCTGCTAATTTAAAATGCCTGTCAAAGGAAAAAACCCGCGGAATTTTTTCGCGTTTCATCAGGGCAAAAGAGATACAATCGGTAAAACTCACATTCTGATCGGCATATTTACCGAAATAGTCTAATGCCTTTAATTCATCTTGCTGATCGGGTCTGAGTATAACCAGTGCTTCCGAGGCGTAAATATTTCTCGCCCTCTGTACCGCAAAATCGAAATTTGCCCACCGCCCTAAAAGGGTGAATGTTTCATCAAGAACAAAATTACTTGTAAGGCAGCGTTCGTTATCCTGCTCAAGCTTTTTCCAGAACGATGCCGCCTGTAAATGATATTGATCATGACTTAAATACCGGGCCAGGAAGGCTCCCGTGTCGATGAAAATCACGGCTTTTCTCCGTAAAGGTACTCGTCGTGTTCGGTAGACAGATCTTCGGGCGTCCTGCCTCTGAAAACGGCATCGTCGAGAAACAGGGAGTCATGGGAAGGTTTTTTCTTACTTTCAGTGTTCAGGGAGCTCTCTAAGGCTTCCCTGATAAATTGGCCAAGAGACATCCCCTTTTTTTTGGCCTGATTGAATGCCCTTATCTTGAGTTCAGGGGGCAGCATAATGGTCGTACGGTCCATATTCCCTCCTAAAAAAGTGATGCATGCATAATAACACCGCCATAACTTTTTGTCAAGTCGACATGAACTGTAATTCACCCCTAAAATGTCATATGGTGGTGTGTTCTTAGATCGATTATCCTTAACAAGGCATGAATGGGGGGCAAGGCTTGGGGTGCAAGGCGTAAGGCAAAAGACCACACATTATAAACTTATATCTCAATCTTTTTTATTTCATGCCTTACCGGTGTCCAGGTTAACCTACTTTTATCGCCATTAATCATTAATATTGATATATAAATTTGATGGTGGATTCAGGTGGATCAAAGCTTGAAATAGGTGGAGCTATTGATTTACACTAATAGCAAAGGGTGGTTCAGGTCCCCCAGAATTTTTCCAGGGTCTCCTGAAGCTGGGCATTGTTTGCCACCGTGACGGGTGTCCACTCCCGGGGTAAAAGGGATCGGTATTCATGGGTTAAGAACCGTTTATCAACGAGGAGAATGACCCCCCGATCGTCGTGGGACCTTATTACCCGGCCCGCCGCTTGCAATACCCTGTTCATACCTGGATAGGCGTAGGCGTAGGCGAACCCCCCTTCACCAAGTTCATCGAAATGGCTCCTGATGATCTGTCTTTCCGGGGAGATGCCGGGTAGTCCGACACCCACAATCACGGCCCCGGAAAGGTTCTCTCCCACAAGATCGATACCCTCGCTGAATACTCCTCCCATAACGACAAACCCGACGAGTGTACGGGAATTCTCACCGGTGAATCGGGCGAGAAAAAGGTCTCTGTCATTTTCCGTCATCCCAGGCTCCTGAATGATGGTTTCCATACCATGGTTATAAGCCCTAAAGGTTAAATACACGGTCATCATGTATTCATAGGATGGAAAAAAAATAAGATATCTACCCCTTCTGCTCTTAATAACCGAAAAGATGGCCGAAGCGACATCCCTGGTGGTCCTGTCCCTGTGCCGGTAGAGGGTCGAGATCGTGCCGGAGATGACAACGCAGAGATTTTCAACAGGAAAGGGAGAAGGGAGCTTCATGACCTTCGCCGAATCCTCACACCCCAAAATCCTTTTGAAATAATCCAAAGGGGTCAGGGTTGCGGAGAAAAAAACGGCAGACCCGAATTGTTTCAACCTGTTCTTCAGGTGCTTGGAGGGATCGATACAGAATAGCTTGAGCCTCAAATCCCTTCCGGATCTGTCCGTACAGGTAGTGTAACATTCGTCGAATCCTTCGGATATTTTTAAAAAATTAATGACATCGAAATAGAGATCAAGGAGTTTATCGTGATAATGGGTCATACTGTTCAGTAAAAGCCATCTTTCCGCTTCCCGGGCGAAATCTCTCAACAGGGGAATCAGTTCATCTGGTCGCTCCCTCTCGAAAAGGGCATTGCCCGCCATCTCGCATTGCTTCCTTGCCCCAATGAACCAGGAATTAATCGCGTTTATCCGTTTATAGAGGGCCGGGAGGTCGGCTTTTAAGGAGCGTTTCATCTCCAGAAAGGGCTGTTTTCGAATCTCACTCGAAAACATCTCCCTGCCGCGATCCGCAAGATTATGGGCCTCGTCCACGAGGAGGGTGTAACGGGTATTTCTATCCTGAAAAAACCTTTTCAGATAGACCCTCGGGTCGAAGACATAGTTATAATCGCAGATAATACAGTCCACCCAGAGGGATAGATCGAGAGAGAGTTCGAAGGGGCATACCCTGTTCTCCCTTGCGACCGTCTCGATGAGTTCACGCGTGAACGCATCATGTTTAAACGCGCCTTTCACGATACCCTGAATCCGGTCGAAATAGGATTCCGCAAATTCGCATTCCTCTCCGGAACAGGCGGACCCGGGCCGGAGGCATATCTTATCCCTGGCAGTCAGGGTTAAAGACTTGATTTTGAGTCCTCTCTTTCGCAATTCCTCTAATGCCCTTTCGGCCGAGGTCCGGGCCGTGGTTTTGGCCGTGAGATAAAAAATCTTTGTGGTGAGCCCCTCCGCCATCGCCTTGACAGGAGGAAAAAGCGCGGCCATTGTCTTGCCTATTCCGGTCGAAGCCTGCACAATCAACTGATTCCCGTGTTCGACGGACCGGTATACCTCGACGGCCATGGCACGCTGGCCGGAACGGTACGTATCAAAGGGAAATTCGAGGTCTTGAATCGATTGGTTACGTTTCATGGACCAATCGTACACGGTATTTGCCCATTCAAGATAGCGATCAAGGATGTCCCTGAAAAAGACCTCAAGATCGGCAAGAGTATATGTCCTCCTTATCTCCCTGATCACGCCCGTGTCCACCTGATAGTAGGTAAGCTGCGTATCGATTTCTTCAAGACCGAGATCCTCTCCATAAAGGTAGGCATAACACTTTACCTGGGCGTAGGCCTGTGAATCTTCCTCCTGATCAATATGTTCAAGGTCTTGGCGCGTCGTCTTTATTTCATCGATGATGACCCTGTCGGGGTATTGATAGACACCGTCCATTCTTCCGTTTATGGTAAGTAAAAAATTATTCATTTCGAAATCGCGGCTCACCGGGACTTCCCGGACATAGACTTCGGGACGGTTTTTCTGAATCTTTTGATGGGCATGGATTCCTTCAATCAGGCGTGAGGGGCCGGAAAAACGTCTGTCAAGGTCTCCGGAGCTGAGCACATATTTTATCAGGGTCCCGACGGACAGGCATTGCTCGGTTTTCATAAACGTTTGCTCCTCCTACAAAGGCCTTAGTTAG
>CAYTUL010000256.1:0-6336 GCA_964441135.1 uncultured Desulfobacteraceae bacterium
CATGTATTGCCTTTGATGTTGATACAAATCGGTGGTTTTTAAAAAACAGCTCCCTATAGAATAAGTTTTTATCAACTCAACAACCATAGAAAGGAGTTGAAAAATGGCTTCAGACAAGGACATCGGCACACAATTTTCTATTCCCAGTACAGGGTGGATTGACGTCTCATGGCCGCTACGCAGGAATATGAGGAAATGGCCTCGAGATGAGCAACCTTTTTTTGATTGGGTTCTGGAAAGAAGCAAGGGCGATGGGACAGATATGATCGGAATGAAAATGGGTCAGCAAGATCGTACTCAAATGGCCCAAAGCCAGATTCAACAGATCCGCGTTTCTCCAGGTGCCCGGGCCGACATCGACCAAAAGGAACGTGCCCCCGGCGATAATTCCCGTGCTGGTGGCGACCCTTTTCGCGTTGTTCATTGGCCCCCCTGAACCTACCAGAAACACATGCATTTTATCATCCTTGAGGATCTCCAGTTTCTGCCGGTTCAGCCCTTTTTTTACACGATTCTCAACAATTTTCTGGCAGGATAACAGGGTAGAAGTCATCACGACCAGGACGATATAAATCATCACCCTTTTCATTGGATCCCTCCATTACGGATGGCATGAAAAACACGCCTTATCCCATAAACCGCATGTCTATAATAAAATGGACTCAAAAACCAGCTAAATGTTTTGATATCCCGATATCTTTTGGATAATATGTCCCGGAAATGGAAACATCATGGAGGAGGGGCACCCATGGACGCTATAACGAGGAAGGCATTCAGCCTATTACGGGATATCAAGTCGGTAACCTTCGCGACGGTTAATGAGGGTGATCCTGCTGCCCTGATCATAGACGTAATGCTTGCGGAAGAAGACAGCTAAAGGAGAATCTGAGAATTGTAATCTGTATGGATGCATGCCCGTGGGTGCGATTTCAGGAGGCGATATATGCCATTGACGGGGAACACTGTCTCGATTGCGGAAGCTGCTTCGAGGCTTGGCCTGAAAACGCGATCGAAGCTTCCTCCGGGATGTAATGAAATCATTGATTCTTCATAATATGGAAATGACCCTTTGAAAGATGAAGGAAATGAAAGGAGTGGAGTGATGGCAAGCCGGAAGGTCGAGTTGATATTCAGGGAGACCGTACCCCCAAGTGAAGGCGGATACCCCGGATTCGAGCCCCGGAGGGAAAAAGCAATGGGAATGATTATTGATCGCGATGTCGCTGTGATGATGCGGGATGGGATAAAGATATACATCGACATCTTTCGTCCTGAGCAGGAAGGGGAATACCCGGTTCTTATCAACTGGGGACCCTATGGCAAGTTTTGCCGCCTGAAATACGATATACGGGGCAACTGCGGAATAGAGGACAAGGATATTAATGAGTACACCGCCTTCGAGGCCGGTGATCCCGTGTATTGGTGCAGGAACGGTTACGTCCTGATCAATCCGGATCCTCGTGGCGCGTGGCATTCCGAAGGGGATCTCACATTCATGAGCGATCAGGAAGCGGAAGATTGCTATGACCTGATTGAATGGGCCGGGACTCGGAATTGGAGTAATGGGAAGATCGGGATGCAGGGCGTCTCTTACCTGGCATGGTCCCAGTGGAGAGTAGCGGCCCTCAATCCGCCCCATCTGGCGGCAATCAACCCATGGGAGGGAGTAAGCGATTTCTACCGGGAGATGGCATACCACGGGGGTATCCCGGAAACCCACTTTCGTTCCCTGTTCCAGAGCAACCTGAGCTTCTCGACCACAAGAGTGGAAGATTACGACACCATGGCCAGGCAGCATCCGCTGTTTGATGACTACTGGGCAAGCAAGAACGCCAGGCTGTCAAAGATAACCGTACCGGCGTTTATCGTTGCAAGCTGGTCGGATCACGGCCTGCATAACCGCGGGACCATCGAAGGTTTCAGGAGGATCGCATCAAAGGATAAGTGGCTCCTCGTCCACGGACAAAAGAAGTGGGCGCATTTCTACCACCGGGAAAACGTGGAAAAACAGAGACAATTTTTTAACAGGTTCCTGAGAGGGATCGATAACCGCGTGAAAGACTGGCCCAGAGTCACGCTGGAAGTCAGGGAGAGAATATATGTCCAGTATATTCGGACCGAAAGGGAATGGCCGCCGGCACGCACCCAATACAGGAAATTGTTTCTGAATGCAAGGGATGGGAAGATGGGCCTGTCCCCTTTCGAGGAACCGGATCGAGTGAGTTATTCTGTGAAGGATATCCGTGATAGAAGCCAGAATGCCTGTTTTGAATACGAGTTTGATAATAGGACCGAGTTAACCGGGTATATGAAGTTAAAACTCTGGGTAGAGGCGGACGGAAGCGATGACATGGATCTTTTTGTAGCCATAGAGAAGATCGATCGCGCGGGGTACAGGGTCCCCTTCGCTTTTTTCGGCAATCACGATGACGGTCCCATAGCCCTCGGGTGGCTGCGGGTATCCCACCGCGAGCTGGATGAAGAGAGATCGACGCCCTATCAGCCCTTCCACACGCACAGGAAGGACATAAAGCTCAAACCCGGTGAAATCGTTCCAGTTGAGGTCGAAATATGGCCTTCGAGCACCCTGTTCAATCCTGGGGAGAAGCTGCGGGTCGTTGTGCAGGGAAGCGATATCCATACCTACCCCGAAGAGAGGCATACCAACCAGCATACGGATACCGTAAACCGGGGGAGGCATATTATCCATACAGGCGGCTCCTATGACTCTCATCTCCTCGTGCCGGTCATTCCAGAGGAATAATGGAACAGGAACCAGAAGGATTTTATTTTAAACAGGATTTCATGAATCTTTTTTTGAAAACCGAAGGATCTGAGAATGATGTCTCCAGTTGAGAATCAGAAATACGAAAAGGAGTTACATGGGGCATTGGCCGTTGCCCGGCTGGCCGGATCCGTGATGTTGCACTATTACGATCTGGATTACTCCATAACAGCAAAGGCGAATGAACCCGACCCTGAAGCCGCTATTTTCACGGAAGTGGACGGAAAGGTGGATCGTATTGTTCGGCACTACTTCAGACAGATATGGCCGGAGGATCAATTACTCACCGAGGAAACCGACCCGGATGAACAATGGTATGAAGCCGTGAGAATCTGGATGATCGACCCCATAGACGGCACCCTGGGTTACAGGAAGAAGACGGATTCCTTTGGCATTTCGATCGCATTAATCGAGGACGGGCGCCCTGTTTTAGGGGTTCTCTACGCCCCCGTGTATGAACTGCTTGCATGGGCCGTGATGGGAGAAGGCGCTTATCTGAACGGGAAAAAGGTGAAGCTCAATGAAAAAACTTCCATACACACGATTCTATGCAGCAGTAATGCTGTGCATCGTCCGGCCTATAAAAGAGCTCTGGAAAAAATCGATCCGGATCACAGATTTGAATTAAAAACGATGGAGTCCGTCGTCGTGAAAGCCTTACGGATACTCCAGGGTGATGGTGAAATATACCCCATACTTCCGAAATCAGAGGAAACCCGGTCTACGCCCAAGTTTTGGGATATCGCCGCCGCGGATATTTGTATCCACGAAGCCGGTGGCAAAGTGACCACCTTTTCAGGAGAAAAATACACCTATAACATCCCTGAATTCGGGTGCATCAATGGTGTTTTGATGGGTACGAGAAAGGGCCATGAGCTGGCATTAAGGCGGCTGCAATTGTCAAGGTGAAAAAGTCCATAGGCTTCGGGCTGCTATTCACGGCGGTGAATAGCCCAGGCCACCTCAAACCCCATATCTGCCATATAGTTACGTCCTTTTGATTTTTATTTATCCTTTTTGTTGAATACAGGCTCTCTCTTTTCAAAAAAAGCGTCTATTCCCTCCTGCTTATCTGGAGAGGTGAAACAGGCCACTTCAGCCAGGGCTTCGTAGGCAAGCCCTGGTGTAAGCCCTATTTCCCTTCCGGTATTGATCGCCCGCTTTGCCATCTTCAGGCTGAAAGCCCCTTTCCCCGCTATCTTCCCGGCCATTTCCATTACAACCTGTTGAAGATCTGAAGCCTGTACGGTTCGATTTACCAGACCGATGGCCTGTGCCTCTTCGGCCCCAATGATATCACCTGTAAAAATAAGCTCCTTGGCCTTGCCCGGTCCAACCAACCGGGCCAGCCTCTGGGTTCCCCCGCCGCCGGGCATGATCCCGAGCTTGATCTCGGGCTGTCCGAATTTTGCCCTGTCAGAGGCAATGCGAATATCGCATGCCATGGCGATTTCACAACCCGCCCCGAGACAAAGCCCGTTGATCATGGCGATTACCGGGATATCCAGCTCTTCCAGGCGGGTATAGAGCCTCTGTGCCAGGGTATCCATGAACTCGTAGGCCTCTAAGGGAGTCATGCGGCCGAATTCATTGAGGTCCGAGCCCGAGATAAAGGCCTTTTCCCCGGCCCCTGTCACGATAAGGACACCCACTTCCCGGTCCTTTTCCAGTTCATCAAGAACAGCCGCGATCTCCCTGCGTGTAGCCAGGTTAAGGGCGTTCCGCTTGTCCGGCCGGTTAATAATCAGACGGGCTACCCGTCCTTTTCGTTCATAAATGATGTTTTCATAGGGCATAATGCATTCTCCGTTTTCACACAGCATGAAAGACCACGTCAGAAAAAATCGATTCCTTAAAAAATTAGAGTGTAGAAAGCTTTCAGCGTTCAGCTTTCAGCATTCAGCTTTTAAGTCCAAGAAACCTATAAAATCGTAATTCAAACCGTCCTGGATGCCGGATCAAGTCCGGCATGACAAGTTTGGGTATAGGTATTTGAGCCAAATGCATAAACACCTTGATTTTTTTTACCATTCTTCTATGGTTTTTATTCCGGTTTTAGTGAGCTGATAGCTGAACGCTGAATGCTGATTACTCAATTAAAACCCCGACTCACGCGCGATGACAAGGCGTTGGATCTCCGAAGTCCCCTCGGTGATGGTGAAAAGTCGCCCGTCCCTCCAGAACCGCTGGATGGGATATTCCATCATGTATCCGTAGCCGCCGTGGATCTGCATGGAATCGGCTAAGATTTTCTGCAGGGACTCCGCCGTGAAGAGTTTTACCATGGCCGCTTCTTTCTGTACCTTTTTACCCTGGTCGTACATGGCCGCCACGCGGTAGGTATAGGATCGCATGATATCGATATGCATGGCCATTTCCGCGAGTTTGAACCGGGTGTTCTGGAACTTGATTATGGGTTTTCCGAACTGGACCCGCTCCCTGGCATACTGCACGGTTAGCTCATAGGCCGCCTGGGCCGTACCCGTGCAGCGGCCCCCATAGGTGATACGGCCCGAGGTGAGGGTATCGGCGAGCATATTAAACCCGCCCCCCTCTTTTCCGCCGATCAGGTTTCCGGCCGGAACCCTGCAATCCTCGAAGACCAGCTCTCCGGTCTCAATGGAGCGGTTTCCGACCTTGTCCAGCTTTCGGGATACGGTGAATCCCGGCGTTCCCTTCTCCACGATAAAAAGGCTGATGCCTTCCCCTCTTTTTGTCGGATCCGTGTAGGCGGCGACGACCGCATAGTCGCATATGGGGCCGTTGGTGATGAAAATCTTCGTACCGTTGATTACATACTCATCGCCATCCTTGACGGCACTGGTCTTGATGGATGCCGCGTCGGAACCGGAATTCGGTTCCGTAAGGGCAAAGGCCCCTATTTTTTCACCCTTTATCGCCGGTATAAGAATCCGCTGTTTCTGCTCCTCGGACCCGTATCGATAAATGGGTTGTGTGCTCAGGCCGCCCTGGACCATGAGGGACGCGGCGATACCCGCGTTGATCCTGTTCAGCTCCTCGGCCATGATAATCTCGGTAATCTTGTCGCCCCCGCCTCCTCCCAATTCCTCCGGGTAACGCGGGCAGAGAAAGGCCATATCGCCCATCATCTTAAAAAGCTGCCTGGGAAAGACGTTTTGCTCCTCCGCCTCATCAACGAGGGGAGCGATCTCCTTTTCCGCGAAATCCCGGATGAATTTCTGAAACATGCGGTGCTCTTCGGTAAGTTCAAAATCCATGGATACGTGCCTCCTGAAACGATAATATGTCAATACAGAAAAGGTGTACGGTATTCAGTGTAAGGTGCAGGGTCAAAAAAAATCCAATCCCGGAATGCCCATATTGTTTTGAACCAATAGGACTCTACAAGACAAGGGAGGCTATGTCTATCTATTTTAGACTATATCTTTTTGAAATTCCACCGTACATTGCCATGACCAAATATTTGGGGTTTAATCCAATAAACGATATTAAATGAGCAACTTGCTTCGCAAACCCAAAATATTTGGTCATTACTGACGAGCAGGTAGATATAGTCTTAAAGAGATAGA
>CAYTUL010000257.1:0-6315 GCA_964441135.1 uncultured Desulfobacteraceae bacterium
GTCCGCGTGATCTTTGAAGGCAATGGGGACGCCGAATACGGCCTCCATTTCATCACCCACATACTGCAGGACCAGCCCCTGATTTTCTCGAACCGCCCTTTGCATAGCCGTGAAATAGGCCCTCATGCTTTGAATAACCTCCTCAGGGGGCGTCTCTTCCACATAGGCCGTGAAATCCCGCAGGTCTGAAAAGAGCAAGGTTGCCTCCCTCCGTTCCCCGTTCAGGGGGATCTGTCCTGCAAGAATCCGATCCCTGATCTCCGGGGTGACGTATTTCCCGAAGGTCTCCCTTATCCGCTCCCGTTCGGCCAGGCCCCTGATCATGGCGTTCCCCGCATCTCCCAGGACCCCGATCTCGTCATTGGAGACCACGGGGACTTTCTGTTTGAAATCTCCGCCTTTCACCTTTTCAACCACCTGCATCATATCCTTGACGGGATTCAGGATGGAATGTCCGACCAGGAAGTTCAGGCGGAGAGCAATAATAATAAAAATAGCGCAAAGGATGAAGGAGAAGATCAATATTTCTTGGGCTATTTGCCCGGCCGTGGCAGTGGTTTCACCCACCTCGATCCAGAGGAAGGTGAGGGTTGTGAGCAGGATAAGCATCGGGTTGATGGTGCCGGCACCGAAGAGAAAGCGGATTCTTCTTATGACGGGTATTTTTATGGTGCCCGGTACGTCCGTGAGTCTTCCGTCGGGGAAAAGCAGGGGCACCAGGACCTTCCTTGCGTGATCTTCCAAAAGAAAAAAGGAGAGACTCGCAGCGATCACGCCCATCAAAAGGGCCCTGAAGTAGAGAAAGAAAAAGATCCCGGCGGAAAGTCCCTGGAAAAGAAAGGGAGCAACGACCAGGGCGGGAACGGAGAGGTAGGTGGATAGATTGATGAATGCGATGATAAAGGGAAGGTTAAGAAGCCTTTTGCGTGCCTTTTCCAGCATCCCGGGGGGAAGGGTGTCTCCCCTGTCCATACGAGTCATAGCACCGGCTATAGGCCTCTGGCTGCGGTATTGAAGAATGCTGATGAGCAGCAGGACAAAGGGGAAAAAAAGAAAAAATGTGGTCCAGCCTCCCTCATGGAAGATAAACTCCCTCTGCGCTCTGACTAATACAACGGGTGTTGCGAAATTTAAAAGGGCGATTGTCCCTAAGGCAAAAAGGTTCGAGACGAGGTTGTGGACATAGAACCCTAAGAAATGCTTTCTCCAGACCACCATATGTCTTCTGGTCACCACGGCCATGTTTTTAAACCTCCGGGCATTTACGAGATATATGCCTCCTCTCATACATAAAAGAAAGGGCTAAAGCAATAATCCAACTCAAAAGGGGACGCCGGTAAAAAATGAAGAAGCCCATCGGCTTGGGGCCTGCTATTCACGACAGTGAATAGCCCAAGCCACCCCAAACTCCCTATTAGCCATTCATCTACGGGCAGTGCCCGCGTGCACAGCACAGGGCATGCCCCGCGCTGTGCACGGGGTAATCTGGCTTTTTCGCGTAAATTGAAAAATAATCGGTCATGCATGAGAAATATGGTAGCTGAGATTCGGGGGCGGAAGGTTAAAGGGGGGAAGCTTTAATGACGGGATTCAAAGATCTATGAAATAGGGCAGAGGCAAGAGATATATGATTGATAAAAATCCTCATTGGTATTATTATTACCGGTATTACATATTACCGGAGGAGCAATCATGAGGGTCACATTCGACCCTTTGAAAAGAAAAAATGATATTCCTACTACGCCACGGAGAAAGCAAAGCGAACGTATCGGAGATCTATGCATGCAGGGAGATAGATCCGGATCTCACGGAACAGGGGATGAAAGAGGCTCAAGTAAGTGTTCCTTTCTTCACGAAGGCAGGGATCCGGAAGATTCTGTGCAGCCCTTCAAGAAGGGCGATTCAGACAGCCAAGGCAATAGGTGCCGGGTTGAAGTGCGAAATTGAGATCAATAGCCTGTTGATGGAAGTGGATGTTGGAGATTTTGAGGGTCAAAGCTACAACTCCGATGCGTTTTCCTTAGGCCGTTTCTTCAGAATCTTTCATGAGTGGCTGGTTGAGCATAAGGACTCCTGTTTTCCGGGTGGTGAATCAAGAAAAGATGTGGAAGAAAGGGTCCGGAAACTGGAAAATACGATTTCATCGTGTCCCACGATTCTGGTAGGTCATGCGGCCCTGTTTGCATTCTATCTTGGACAGCACAAGAGATTTAATGATGTCAGGGAGCTCTTTCTCCCTAACTGCGGAATTGCTTACTATTCTGAGGACCTGGGGGACTGGATTATGCCTGAAAGGGACATCCATGCAGAACATGCATTAGGCAGGAAAAGCTAAAGCGTTTATGTATCAAGCACGTTCTGAACGGATGTCCCCTATCCCATGCACCGGATGCCTATAGCTGATGGATCTCTCCGGTGGCCTTGTTCTTCCAGTACCCGCGATGCTGAAGCGGCCAGTTAAATTCGATGGCCCCGGGACGGGGGCAATCATTGGCACAGCAACCGCAATACCAGCATTCTTCAGGGTGCAGGATAATCGGCGGTTTGCCCTTCTCAGGATGGGGGATATACACATCTATCGGGCAGACTTCCACGCAATGGTTGCACCCGTTACAGATATCCGGGTTGAATAATACCGGATTGTTCGGTGTGTTAATATTGGGTATGGCGACGACATTTTCCTGCGACATCTTTATCCTCCGAAAAAAATCATTTTATATTATGTTATTTCCCTTCATAGACACCGTTGTAGTCTTTATTATGGGCTTCATACTGTTCTTTCATATCGCCCCAAAAGGTCGGCGGCAACTCCCCGGTCACAACCTTGCCCTTTTTCTGTTTGATCGTCAGGAATTTATTCCATTCCGGTGGATCAAGGGTTGGATAATCGATCCTGTGGAAATCAAGCGGTATGCTGCTGGCCTTGCGTGCCAAAGAAGCCTGGATGATGATTTTCGCGTATTCCAGAAGGCTGATGTCTTCCAGACTACGCATCAGCTTATGGGGGTCAAGGGCGAACAGCATAGGTACCGATTCCTCTTCGATTTTCTGCAGGGCGTCAAGTCCCATGTTAAAAAGAGATTCGGTTCTATATTCACTGACATAATACTGCATGACCCTCGCAATACCGGCGTGCAGCTCTTTCCACTCCATACCGCTGCTGCGCTTGACCGGGGCATAAATCCTGGCTTTCTCCGTTTCAACCTGTTCACGGGAAATCTTAGGTTCACCCATCTCCCGGGCATAGGCCGCTGCCTTGCGGCCCGCGTACCTGCCCGTGGCGGCTGCATAACTGTGATCCTCGGGAGAGAACATCTGGGTTCCCGCGGCATAGAGCCCGTCGAGAGAAGTCTGTAAATTCCAGTCCACTAACAGACCACCCCCGTAGCCGGCTTCCCTCCATTGGGGCAGGCTCTCGCCCTCTATAAACTTATAACTCTGGAGCAGGTCCCGGCCCGGATCAAAGCCGCCCTTGTTGAAGGTATCGATAATGATCCTGGTCGTGGCTTCTTCCCCTAACATCATCTTCCAGGTCACATTTCTCTCTACCTCGGTCATGGCGGGAAAATCACCGTAGAAGGGCAATGCGTATTCGCCCTTGAGGATGCCGTCCCGAATGGCCTTCTGGACTTCGGGAGTCGGGACCATGGCCCCGGCATCGACCCAGCCCTGTATGGGCAACGGCAGTCTTTTCCCGTTGGCGTCCACGAGGGGGACATTCTCATAGCTGGCATCGCCGGCCCCCGTATACCAGGCATGCTTAAGTCCGGTCGCGATACGCAAACCCCAGGTGCTTTCCATCTTGGTCAGTTCGGCTCCGGCATTCCAGGCCATGACGGTCCCGTCCCCTGAAATGGCCCGGGACATCATGTTGGAGTATCCGCCTAATTCCATGCTCATCAGCCAAATGGAACCGGCGCCTGCCGTGGAGAGGATGGTTGCCTTGGATTTGAAAATCATGAATTCCCCGGTGCGGTTGTTGAGGCCCGTGGCCCCCACCACCCGGGCACCCTGGACCCCGCCTTCGGTAAGGAGGCTGGTCCCCATGACCCGGTCAAAGATTTGAACCCCCAACCGCTTGCACTCCTTTTTAAGTGCCGGCTTAAAGGTGCTTCCCCAGACCCGGATGACAACATTGTTTCGTTTTTCAGGGGGATTAAAATTCTCTTCTCCCATTCTGGGATCGGGCAGATAGCTGTGTATGGTGCCGTAACGGGGGGAGATCATGAACTTGGTCTTTTCGTCCCGGCCTTCGGCACCGGGATATTCATCATCGGTGTCCCTGATTTTACCGCCCATCTGTTCCATCTCAAGCAGGGTATCATAGTCCTCCCGGCACTGGATCTGGATCCCGATACCGTTGCAGAAGGGGCGGTCGGCCATGTGCTTCGCCCACTCATCCGGGTCCACCCTGGATAAGGGATTTGCCGGCGCATTGCACCAGTGATCGCATCCCGGACCCCCGGCACCGCTCCTGACGGTATCGCCCTTTTCCATTATGGCCACCTTCAGTCCCTGTCTGGCGGCGCTGATGGCGGCCCAGCAGCCGGCGATACCCCCTCCGATCACCAGGACATCCGTTTCGATTTCCTGCTCCTGGTCATAGCGGATGGGATAGGGCCAACTCGGCGGTTGACCTTGTTCCTTTAAATAATCATGCCATGTGGTCATTCCTCAACCTCCTTTATTAAAAATCGATACTCGCGTTTTTCCCTGCTAATATGTCAGAACCGTGATCGGGTGTCAAAAAATAATTGCCGCAGGCTCCCTGTCTTGAATACATAATAATCATCCCCCTGTTTCGGCCTTATCGGGGGGCAAAAAGGACCATTTTAGGCCGTTCCTCCATCTCCTTTACCAGCTCATGAAGATAGCCGAACCGCATGCATTGGGATTGGCAGTGTTTTACGCAGGCAGGTTCTTCACCGGCCAGGTGCCGGTTGATGCAAAGATCGCAGAGATCCGTGGGAAAGGGGAGGTTATCGATACAGATCTTTTTATAGGTTTCGTATAGATATTCCGTGACCTGGATCCCGTTTTTTCCCTCAGGGAAATCGTGTTCCTGCTGGCAGGCCACCTCGCAGGAATGACAGCCCGTGCAGAAATTATAATCGATAAGCAGTCCGTATTTTGCCATGCCTATGTCTCTCCTTCCCTGACCCTGGATAGGGTGACCAGCGTTGTCTTATACTGGCCCCCGCCGAACCCGGATTTGCTCGCCTGGGGGCCGGGAATCAACTGGTTGATCTGATAATCCCACACCCCGAAGAGGTCGGGTTCGGCCCCCCTGCGTTCAGGCAGCCACCACCCGTGAAGGGTCTGTATATGATTGGGTTTGACTTTCAGGGTTATCCGGGCCTTTCGTTTCACTTTTCCCATGTCGTTTTCAATATAAACCCACTCCCCGTCGGTGATCCCGTATTTTTCGGCGGTCCGGGGATGAATTTCCACAAGAGGTTCCCGGGCCTTCTCCCGCAGCCAGGGGATCATCCGGTGCTCGGAATGAAAGAAGAGGCTGGAGCGCGCCCCGGTGATCATGATCAGGGGATATTTTTTAAAAAGTTCCGGCGTAGAAACCGGGCTCTGGGGAGGCTCCTCAAAGAAGGGGAGCGGATCCATTCCCCACCCTTCATAGGCATTGCTCCAGAGTTCTATCTTTCCCGTTTGCGTGGCAAAACCGGGCTTCCCGTCCATCCGGAGCAATCCCCTCTCATGCCTTCGATAGGGTCTGAAGGGTCCTTCTGGGGGCATCACCCATCCTCCCTTTTCCTCTATCTCATCAAACGTAATGCCGGCCACGGACAGGCGGTCATTGATGAGATCGATGACGCTTTCCCACTGCTTGAGACCCTCCGGGTTGAAACGTTTGGCCAGTTCAAAGTTGATTTCCCAGTCGGACCTGCATTCGCCCACCTGAACCCGCTTTTTAATAATGGCGAGCGGCGCCCACCAGGAGCGGAAGCTGTTCTTCTCCGCAAAGGTGGCCGCCGGAAGGACGATATCGGCCAATGCCATGGTGGTCGGGTTATGAAAAAGGTCCGCAACCGCGATAAAGTCTAACTTTTTCAGGGCATCATAATGGAATCTCGCGCGGGCGGCCTGACCTCCCAGGATATTGGCCGTTTGAATCCAGAGACCCTTTATGGGATAGGGTTTCCCCGTATTAATCTGATCGATCGCCACATCCGGCTGGGCCCATCCCCGGAAGCCCTTGACCATGGGGTAGATATCACAGCCGATACGCTTCTCATTCATCCGCTTTACCACATCCTCCCCATAGAGACCCGTCAGCTCTTCGGTCGTGTAGGGATAGGT
>CAYTUL010000258.1:0-6309 GCA_964441135.1 uncultured Desulfobacteraceae bacterium
CATTGATACGGGTATAGGACATGCGGACCTGAGCCGCCCTCAAGGCCGCCTCCTTCTGAGCGAACTGCGCCTGGGACACCTTATACATGGCGCTCTGGGCGTTGAACTGGGCCTCGGCCGTGTCAAAGGCGGACTGGGAAGAGATATCTCGCTCCCGGAGTGCCTTTGCCCTTTCGAGTTCTCTTCGGGAGATTTCCAGGGCGCTTTGCCTCTCTTCAATCGTGGCCTTTGCTACCTCTAATTCAGCCTTTGCCTGTTCCACCTGCTGTTGGTATTCATCGTTTTCTAAAAAGGCGATCGACTGGCCGTTTGAAACACGGTCCCCGATATTGACCAACAGGCGTTCAAGCCTTCCCCCTACCTTCGGGGCTACGATAAACTGAGATTTCGGATGAAGTGTGCCTGTATAAAGACCGACATCCCGAATCGTGGCTTTGCGAACAGGCGTAACTTCAACCGCGACAGGGGCCGTTCCGAACCTTCTTCCCGGACTGTTCGTTGAGGCCGATACCTTTGTGTACACCTTCCAGCCAATGATTACTAAAAATGCGATTACAATAATGGAAATAATTGCTTTCTTCATGTTTCCGGCATCCTATATTCCTTATTACCGTCCTCTTTTTCCCTTTCTATCTCCAGGGTGACTGATCCATCTTATTTTCAATTCATGTCTATCGGTCAAAGGGATTTTTTACTTAGGGAATAGTCTTTTGAACCCCTATGGAAAGATCATGAAGGGGAATCAGGATATCAGCCTTTTCCCTGATCTTCTGAATACTGTCATATGCCTCCATCACGTTGATATGAACCCCCGGCGCTATGGCGGGACCTGTTTTAGGAAAATTCTTCTCATTACAGCAAAACCCGGTAATTATGGCCTTCCCTTCCTTCGTGTTGATGGAAACGGATTGACCTCCGACAGTGTGACCGGGACTGAGTATCACATCGATACCCTCAAGGATATTTGAGTCCCCGCTCAACTCCATAACATCCATATCATCAAGGATATCAGGATAATACCGGTGATCGATGGGATGGGGGTCCCTGAGGAAATCCAACTCGGCTTTCTGGACAAAAATCCTGGCGTTGACGCATTTATAGTCATTTTCACAGTGATCATTGTGCAGATGGGTGTGTATGATGATATCAATATCCTCGGGCTTCAGGTCTATATTGGAGAGTGCCTCTTCAAATTCCAAAATCTCAAGCCCATAGGTCTCACCGAGGTCTTCCGGAACAACGAACTGCTCCAGACCCGTATCAACAAGGATGTTTTTATCGCCACCTTTAACATAAAAGACATAGATCGGTATCCATATCCTTTTTCCATAGTCCCTGAGGTATGTCATAACACCCTGATCCGTCTCATTCGCACCCACAACCAGGGGGTAAATCGTATATTCCTGCATTGTATATCAACTCTCCGCTGAAACCGAGAAATTATCTTATTAAAAGACAATCGAGGAAGAATCCGTATTCCGTCGCTTAAGGGTGAAGAACCCCGACCGCAGGTCAGGGCTTGGCCATCCATCTACGGGCAGTGCCCGCGTGCACAGCACGGGGCATTCCGGCTTTTTCACGTAAACGAGCCCTCATAGCCTTTATTCCAATTCCTCGAAATGAAGCTTTTCAGTTCCCATTATGAAAAAGAAAAGGTGTTTATCCATCCGACCGGCTTTATTATTAGACCGGATAAGACAATTGAAATCGCAGTGTACAGTTCAGGTGCGGTGGGCAGGTTTACGGCCAAGGATGTCCTAAGTGCCGTTCGATTCTATAAAAGCAGAAAAACCTGAATGGACGGTTCAGACCCATTATACCTATTCCTCCTGTATCAAATCCCGGGCGGCCCTCAAACCCAGGAGATAGCTGTTTACGCCGAAGCCCGTGATCTTCCCCTTCGCAAGGGGTGAAATCACGGAATGGTGTCTGAACCGCTCTCTTCCCTCAATATTGGACATATGAACTTCGATGATCGGCACGGAAAGAACACCCAAGGCATCCATTATGGCATAACTATAGTGGGTCCAAGCACCCGCGTTAATAATCACCGCATCTACCCCCTCTTCCCGTGAGCGGTGTATCTTCTCTATGATCTCTCCCTCATGATTGGTCTGAAAACATTCCGTGATCAGGTCCAATTCCTTGGCTAATTCACCTATCTTTTCATTGATCTCCGGCAGGGTAAGCCGGCCATACTGTTCGGGATCACGCTTTCCGAGCATATCCAGGTTCACGCCGTGAAGTACAAGCACCTTTTTCATTTTACACTCCGGGACCGTGTCCTAATATTGTATAAGAGTCAACTCGACTATATAAATTTGATGGTGAATAAGGGATCAGGGTTTACGTTTGGTTTACGCTTGAAAAACGAATCCGTTTGTTTTACTAATGTCCTGAAGGAAAGAATATCTTTCAGGTCAAAGGTTGTCAATTGAAAAAGCCCATAGGCTTGAAAGCCCCCAGGCCGGGCCGCTTACGCCCCAGATCCCATTTAAGCCATTCATCTACGGGTAGTGCCCGCGTGCACAGCACGGGGCATTCTGGCTTTTTCATTTAAGGAAACGGATACGCGTCCTATGGTATTCGTTAAAGGGAAGCGGACGCAAACAGGAGAATATGAAGATGAGATTAAATACAGGATTTTCGATACTGAGAGGCTTGATCGTTTTTTCACTCGTCTCACTTGCCATACCCAAGTTGTGTCCTGCTGAGGAAAAATCCAATTTCAAACCCCTTTTTAAGGTGAAGCTCGATCAGGATTTCCCGGAGCCCCATAAAACCTTTGATGAAGTAAAGGATTTAATTCTCAATAATTATTACAGCAATGAAATAACCGATAAAGCACTTTACTGGGCGGCTATTGAGGGCATGCTCCGATATATTTCCCCTCCGGATAATCCCGAGCTTGCAAAGCTATGGACCCCGGAAGAATATGAGAAAATTTTACAGGCACTGGAGGGTGTCCAGGTATCCATAGGCATAAAAAGCAGGTTCAATCAACAGGAAGGTAGTTTGACCGTAACGGAAGTCTTGCCCAATTCACCAGCCTCCTCGCTCCTGAAACCCTTTGACCGGATTCTGCGTATAGACTCTCAGTCGCTGAAAGATAAATCCGTTGACGAGGTCAACGCACTCCTCAATGGTGAAGAAGGAACGGAAGTGACCTTTACTGTAAACCGAGACCTTGATATCTTCGACTTAACCATCAGGAGGCGCCAATTTGAAACCCAGGACCTTATCGTCACAAGACTTACCGATAAGGTGATCATGGCGGAAATAAAGAGATTTTCTATCGGTATATCCGGAAAACTCAGGGATGCGTTAAATAAATATAAAGAGGAAGGATTCCAGGGATTAATAATCGATCTTAGAAATGATACAGGCGGAGTTTTTTCTGAAGCCTTGAAGGTTGTAGAACTGTTTTTACCAGAAAAGAGCATCCTGTTGAGGACGTACCAGAGGGAAACGGCTCTGCAAAACTATGTTTCAGTAAACAAGGATCCTTTTAAGGCCGATGTGGCCGTTCTGGTTAACTCAAACACGGCCTCTTCCTCGGAAATCCTTGCCGGCGCTCTTCAGGACCACCAAAAAGGTATTATTATAGGTACCAGGACCTTTGGGAAAGGGGTTTTTGAAAAGACCTTCACCCTTTCAAACGGATACAGGGTAAAATTCATAACCGGTGCCATGTACACACCGAAAGGGCATTCCTGGCAGGGATCGGGAATCACCCCCGATTTTTTAGTGGAACAGGACGCCGGCACCCTGGCATCCCTGATGAAACTTTCCCCGAAAGAGCGCTTTCAGAAGGACGTGGCCATCATCACTGCCTACAAACTTCTAACGCGATGATCAGGAGCTCTTTTCGCGAATAATTTTCCATCCACCCCCTTCCTTTTTAAGCACGAGCAGTTTGTCTGATTTCACCGAAAAGTTCGAAGATCTGTAATTCTGGGAGAATCGGATCTCCATTCTGCCATCCTCCATTGGCCCGGTAATCTTAATGTCTGAAAACTCTAACCGGATCCAGCGTTTCGCCTTTCCCTTTCTCGCCTTATCCTCTTTCCATTGTTTTCTGTTGAGGTTGTTCCCTTGAAATTCATCGGAATAGAATGAGATGTATTTCTCTAAGTCACCCCCCGCCCCTACGGTATTCTCCCAGGCCGTTTTCCAGTTCTTTATGAAATCTTCCATTTGTTTGTGGATTTTCTCTCCAATAGCCTCATCCCTTTGATCAATCCTGGCCCGGACATTCGTAATCTTTTGCAGGGGAAGAGTTACCTTTTCACCTGTCTTTTCAACTGCCGGAGGAGCCTTCTCACTCAAAATGGACGTCGGTTCTTCTTGCTTACTCTTTCCCCCTTTAAGGGATTCCGTTTTATCGATCATCTCCTTTTCGATATCCTCGCCACCGTTTTCCAGAAAATAGCTCCCGAAAAATATCAGGGCAATGATAAAAAAGACCGAATATGCGAGCAGAATATTCCGAAATCCCCTTGAAATTCCTCCGAACCGAATAATCCCGACCGTTATGTGATTATTACCGCCTTTCCTCTTGGTAAGATCGATCAGGCCGTTTACAAGTCTCTTCGGATCCTTTGTTTTTCTTGACATCCACAGGATTTCCCTGTTGGAGATCCTTTCGGTAAGACCCTCGGTTGTCATGACGATGAGACCCTTTTGATGGAGAGGGTATTTTTTCACCTCTATAGAAGGATCTTCATGGATTCCGAGTCCCTGGGTAAGGGCTCGCAGGGTCCGGGGATCGTCATATTTTTTTTCCGCAAAGGGATCTTCCTCCTTTAATGTGTGATCCTTGGTAAGCTGGTTTAACTCTCCACCCTGAATAGAGTAAACACGGGAATCGCCCAGATGGGTAAAGTACATGATCTTATCCCGGATAAAGACAATACTGATCGATGCGGCCATTTTTTCACCCAGTCTTGCCCTCTCCGCAAGTATTGCGCCGTTCGCATCTTTTAACGCGTCGATGAGCGCGTCAGCCGGTGAATTATCCTCGGAAAGCCTCCTGAAGAAGGTATCGGGAATGGTGCTGAAGGCCCGCTCTCTCGCTATTTCACCAAGATATTCTCCACCCACGCCTTCCACTATAAAAAACAGATTATTCCTGTGGAAATAGGATTCCCCATTCTCTCTTCCCTGGCTGCCGAGATGGGTCTTAAATGTGTACCGAATGCTTTTCATGAATCCCTGCGTTAAATGAAAAAGCCCCTCTCTTTTTCAAGTAAAGACGGGGCCTTTTCTACCATAAACCATTGTTATCAACCTGCTGGGTTATAAAGCGCTCCGGGTCCGGTTTGTTGTTCTTGTATTTTTTCTACTCTATGAAGGGGATTATTAACAGATAAGGGTTTGTAAAGTCAAGAGATATTAGAATAAGGTACATCCATTGGCCCCGGTGGAATCAACGTTTCAATTCCACCGGGGCATAAAAGAATTTATGCTATTCTTCAGGCATTTCCACCTTGACGGATTCTTTTATCGATTCAAATTTCTTGGATCCGATACCTTTCACCTTCATGATATCTTCAACCTGGCCAAAAGGACCGTTTTTTTCCCTGTATTCAACGATTCTCTGGGCGTACTTTTCACCAATACCTTTGATCTGGATCAGATCCTCCGCGGACGCCGTATTGAGGTTGATCTTTGCCTGCTCTTCGGCTATTGCCACAGGAACCAGTGCCGCCACAAGAATGATGGCGACAAACAATGATAAAAACCTTTTCCGTGAAATCATATCAATCCTCCTTGTTTTAGGGTTTTCGTTTGGAGGCGCCCTGTCCGACCATCCCTACTGATTCCCGTTGCCTGACCGCGCCTCATTCCCATGAATCCGCCATCTTCAAATATTACAAGATCAATGCCACGCTCCGTTCCCTGCTTTATTTTTCCAATTCGGGCCGGGCTATTTATGAAGAGCGCGCTCAAGGGCCTTGATAGAAGGGATTCCCGGATCTCGATCAAGGAGGCGATGTTTCCGTAGAAAAGTCTCAATAGATATCGGATGCCTATGATAGGGCAATGCCTGTGCACATTATTGTGGTTGAGAATGCACTTTGGGTTGTGCAGAAGGGATGGAAAAAGACTGCGGTTGCGTCAATCTTGAAATTTGAGGTCGGTTTTTTTAAAATGTTCCATTATAAATTTAATTCGTACTCATCCATAAACTATCGTTTATGAATTCGCGCTATCAGCAATCAGCATTCATCTATCAGCAAAAGATTATAAAAACAAAGATTTAGCTGACCGCTGACGGTTGACGGCTGAAAGCTCCATCCAGAAACA
>CAYTUL010000259.1:0-6287 GCA_964441135.1 uncultured Desulfobacteraceae bacterium
ATCCCCGCAAAAATCAGCGGGATCTTCGACAGGCATAGGGCACAAGGCGCAGGGCACAGGGGAAACAAATAAAAAGCGATTTTTTAAGTTTTGCCTTGAGCCTTGTCGAAGATCCCGCCGCTGTTAGCGGGGCGCCCTGAGCCTTGAGCCTCTTTTATGGCTTTCGCCCCGGGAAAGAGATTGCTGAGCACCCAAACTTTTCAAAGAGCTATTGGTTGTGCCCTTTTACAGGGCCGACCCGGGCCTTCCGGGACAGGTCCCTTGCCACCGAGCAGCAGGTACTCTGGTAACGTATATCCAGACCGTATCCATAGGCATGGGCAAGGGCCTCCCGTGATGGAAGGGCCATACGATTTACCCCCGCGTCTATAGCGAGGATCTCCATTCTGGTGTCCCCCCTCCGTCGAGCGCATCCCAGGCCAATCTTCACGCCGGGCATCATGAGCCGCGCGTCCACAATAATGCCGGCTACATCTTCCGCTCCCGGAGTCCTTACCTTCTCGAAGGGAGTTCCCGGGATCGCCATTAATGAAACGATGACCAACTGTTAGATCCTGAACCGGGAAATGATCTCAAGGGCTTTTTTTTCCCCCATTATTCTTCCAAAATACAGACCGCACACAACATGGGGAATGATGGGTATCCCGGCCCTTTCGAGGTTTTCCATGGTACCGACAATCCTCGAAACCCTAAAATCGACATGGTATATTTTCCTGTAGGTCTCATCGTCGCCGATGACATCGATGAGGGCCTGATCCACGCCGGCTGATTTGAGAAGCCGGGCCGTCGAATAGTCGAGAAGGCCGCAATGCACGGATATATAGAGACCGGTCCTTTCCTTTATTTCACGGATCGCGGGGATGAAGCCGGCCCAGGGCAATCGTCCCTTCATATCGCAACCACCGCTGATCAGGATGCCATGATTACCCCTTCCGGAGAGCCTTAAGGCCTTCTCTACCAATTTCTCCGGTGAATCGGCGGAGATCATCGGCTGGAGGGTGGTCCCCATACAATGATCGCACCGGAGCTCGCACTTACTCCCTGTAATGGACAGGGCGGGGTATTTTCCCCTATGACCGTTATAGGTAAACATACCGGGAAGAAAGACCGTAAGCCGCCTCCCGAATCTTTGCCATGAAATGTTTCTGGCCTCCCTCAGCCTGTACTCAAGATGTGACATATCTCAATCCCATTTAAATCAGCTCATATCCAATAACAAAATCCATAAAAGGAGACGGCGCCTGATGAGCTGTCCCCGATGAACTATGACCGGATTTATATCATAACTTACAGCAATGTACATACCATGTGAAAATCCCCAGGATATATTTTCTTCATTAATTACCCTATTTCTTTATTATAAGCTTGACAAGACAATTAAAATGTGTTTTGTTTAGTTAATTATACGTAATCCAATCAGAAATAAACAAGCTCATAATACTCTTCTGCGATGAGGAGAAAAATGACCTTGACATTTCCAGATAAATCAAATTTCCCTTTTTTAATGGTCTGTATATATGTCCTTCGTATCAAGCGATAGGAGCGCCGGGATTTATCCGGCGTAATTTAAGCCTCCTACAGAAAGGAGCATTTATGACTATTGGAACTATCCCGGAGCTAATCAGCGCGATTTCCATACTGATAGTGGCTGTTTTTGTAGTACATATTTTAATTAAATTAGGGCGGTTGATCGACAGATACAGGGAAGAGATCAACAAAAAGTAAACCATTAACCAATTATTGAAGAAAGGAGGAAGTTAGAATGGCGGATATTATTAGCGCAGTACTGGGAAGCATCGGTGGTCTTTTGGTGTATATAGGTGTCTTTGTTTTACTGGTCAATATAGGAGCGGCAATTAAGGCGATGGGCGATAAATTGTAGCCCTACTCAAAGGGTAGCAATGTTGATTATTGTTACCCTTTGAAAAAATGCGGACAACTGTAAACCGGGTCATTACCAGAAGGTTAATAACCGGCCTCGATCAATCGATTGGAGGCGTCATTCACTACAGGGGATAATTCATTCTTTTCTATACGGAAAAGGAGAAATCATGGATAAGTTAGATAAATTCAATAATACTATTCTTGATCTCAGCCTTAACTGGAAATATATATTCTATTTTGTTGCCGGCATATATGTCTTATCGACCATTATGTATATAGCCATTGCCGGTAATTCCAGATGGGGCCTGGCGATCATTTCCTGGGCAATTCTCGTTCTGGTTGCCATAACCATGACCATCGTTCTAAGGAAAAATGAGAAACCCTCTCAGGGAGAAGGCCTATAGGCTGAGCGGGGAAAAGCGTAGACCGATAAGGGAGCAGCCGGGAAAGACATTCATGAACGAATCCTCCCGCCGCAGATGAGCATGGGGATGACGGCGGGAGGATTTTATTTTTTTAACCCTGTTCGTGATATTCATCATTCCGGATCTCGCTTACGTGTGGCTATCCATAAGCCGGCCCAACGTCCTCAGATGGGCCTTCTCCTCCTCCGCTATTTCAAAGAGCACGTTCTTACTCCTGTCGCCAGTCACCCTCTGGGAGTACCTCAAGTAGAGATCGAGAGCCTGGGTCTCAAGCATCATAGCGATATTGATCACGTCCGGGACGGTCTTCAGGGCGTCCCTGTTATTTTCCAGGAATTCCTCTGTGGTAAACCCGCCCTCCATGGTGCTGGATACTACCCTGGATTCAAATGAATCTTTATCGGAAATGGATTGATCGATGGAGATATAGACCTTCAGGAGCCTCTGCTTATGCTCCTCTTCAATTCCCGCTAACTTGATAAAGAGCTTCGTGACATCCGGTTCATCTACTTCCTCGGCCATGGCGGAATAAAAATCGCCCAGCCCCTGTTCCATTCCATAGGCAATAACCACAATCTCTTCGGGAGACTCCTCGCCGCTCAGGAGACCCATCCCCATCTCCGCCGGGCCTTTTGCGGTAAGGCCCTGCCAGGCCCGGATACCTCCACTCAGGTTAATGACATTCTTAAACCCTTTACCTGCGAGAAACTGCGCAGCGGCACGGCTGCGGCCGCCGGCGGCTCAATAGGCGATTATTGGCTTTTCGGGATCCAGCTCATCCAGTCTATTCGTCAGTTCGGGCAGGGGAATAAGTTTCGACCCGGGTATCCGGGCCTTTTCATACTCACCGGGCTGTCGCACGTCCAGAATGGTGAACGTGCCCTCATCATGATCCTCCATATAGGACCTGGCCTCACGGGGCTTCATGGATTGTACAGGTGTCAGGAACTCTTTCCATTTCATTGTCATTGACCCCCCTGTTTCGATCCGGTGCTGAATGGCACCATCCAAAAAACATCGGGAACATCTGTTTGGGAATATCAGCTTTCTATATTGGCTTTGAGCTGCGCGATCTGGAGTCCAAGGGCAATGCAACTCTTCCCCTCCATACATCCGTCGGCGTCTTCCGGCTCGAGATGGGTGGTGAGTTCATGCTCGTCCTTTTTCAGATCCACGACCCAGGCTTTTTTCCCCTCGTTCCATTCCGCATCGACGTCAATGCCGCACTCCCCGATCTCGGGATATATGGACCTTATCTTTTCACACAATTCCTTTTTATCGTGCATACCTTACTCCTCTCCTGTAAATGATAGTGAACGACTGTTCTGGATGCCCGCCATCAGGGGCATGACGATTTTTTTTTAGGACGTTGTTTATAGATTAACCCGACGGGACAGATTCGACTGTCCATTCTCAATCCACATTGCCGGTCCTGCCATCGTCGCAGGGCTCATCGGCGTCATCGGCCCGATGATGCTCCGCGCTTGGAGCGGTCGTGCAATAAGGAAGCTCTTCTTCCGCTTTTTCCTTTTCCGTGTCCACGGATTCCGCGGCATTCTGTTCTTTCTCCACCATAAAACTCACCTCCCTCCTACAATTGTCTCACTGTCGATTTTATCTATAGGGTCCCCGATATCAATGACCCTGCACCCCTTTCAATCTTCTCCGCGATAATGCCCGCAACAGCCTTTTTCCCTTCCATGATTCCTTCACGATAGCGAAGGCAGCGAAAATCCCGAAACATGTCGAGCAGTTCATTATGCTTTAACAGGTAATCGAGGTTTGTCGGCCTTCCGAACCGCCTCTGGTCAATGATAAATGTCTCATACACCACCATGCCGCCTGCACGCAGGCCGTTTTTGATCTCCGGGATGAGAGACCTTTGGAGATAATTGAAGCAGATAATGACATCATAGGTCTCTTCCTCTATTACGCGGCCCTTCTCAAGGTCGACAAGGCGAGCGCCGACATTCACTCCGGCCCTTCGGGATAGGTCCAGGGCACGCCCCAGCGCCTCCTTCGATATATCAATCCCTTCCACCTGAAAACCTCTTCGGGCAAGGTACACGGCGTTCCGCCCGCTACCCATGGCCAGGTCGAGAACCCGGCCCTTCGGTAACAATCCCACGTTTTCAACGAGGAACCGGGATGCCCTATGTCCTGCATGATCCGATGTCATCTCTCACCAGGGTTCTTAAACAGAAATAATAGCCTTAAAGGTTCTTGAGATCAAACCCCTCCGATAAAATCCGATCCTTAATATGGGATACATCCTTTTTATCCGTCATGGCCTTTGTTATCCTGTTAAATCCCTTGGTATCCCCTAACATGATGCAACCGGATATTCGACCGTTGCTCAAGACGATTTTTTTATACAGGTTTTTGTCGGAAAGGACCCTGGACTCCTGTTTGCCTTCCGCGTCGATGTCACCCGCTGAGGCCAGATCAATTCCCACTACTTTAAGGATATTGGCCATCGTCGTGCCCTGATACGTCCTGTCCCCGCCTGCCATATTGATTCCCGCGATTTCACCCTGCTCCATCGCGGCCGGCCATATCCCATAGGGAATTCCATTGTATTCGGCGACATCGCCGGCAGCATAGATATCCGGCCTGCTTGTCAGCAGATGATCATCCACCTTGATTCCCTTATCCCGTTCAAGATCCAGTGCCTCCGCGAGGTCCAGGTTCGGGCGCACACCGGCTGAAATAATGACCATTTCAGCAGGCAGGATCTCACCTCCCTCGAGCCGGACACTATTCACCCGGCCATCGCCCCCGATCTCCTCGGTTTTCGCGCCAAGCCTGAAGGAGAATCCCATTCCCTCCATAATGGTCTGGAGCCTTTTCGCCCCGTCCCCGTCCAGTTGGCGGGGCAAAAGCCTGGGGAAAAACTCGACGACTGTAACCTGCTTCCCGGGCTTGAGCAGGGCATTGCCCGATTCTAATCCGAGCAGCCCCCCGCCGATAATAACCACTTTTTCAATTTCTCTTGCATATTCCACGATGTCCCGGGCATCCCGAATATCGCGAAGGGAAAAGACACCTCGCAATTCCGACCCCTTCATGGGAGGAATAAATGAGTGGCTACCCGCGGCAATCAGAAGGGAGTCATAGAACAGTTTTTCTTTCTCCGCCGTCATCACGACCTTTTCGCCGATATTCGCACCCGTGATTCGTGTACCGAGCCTCAGATCGATATTCATGTCCCTGTACCAGGGATCTTTTTTGGCGAGCAGGGCCCCTTCGTCAATGTCACCGGAGATATACTCATTTAACCTGATCCTGTAATAGAAGGGTACCTCCTCATCCGTTACAATGGTAATGGTCCCTTCCTCATCTGTTTTGCGGATATGTTCAGCAGCCGTGGTGCCGGCAACACCATTTCCTATAATCAGATAGTCAACCATTCCTGAACCCCCTTTATAAAAGTTTTATTCCCTTTTATTTATAAATATAAGATTTCCAGGCGGCCTGTTCAACGGTCAAGGTTCCGTTGCGTGCCGAACCCCGTAGGAATCCTCCCAATCCCCTATTATTTTTAAAAAAGAGTACAGGCATAATATAATACCCCGAAGAAAAGAAAACCCGCTGTTATAAGTCCCTTTTCTTCATGGGTTTCCGGGATAAGATCGGACGCACCTATATAGAGGAAGGGCCCCCGGCCATGGCGAGAAGCATCCCCACCGTCCTTTCTGTCAGGCTGCCGATGAAAGTAAGGGAAATCGGGGCCCCGATCAAAGTGGCCAGGGCTACGGCTATGGATCTCGGACCCGGAGTGCAGTACCATCAGATTCTCCAACAGATAGAAAAGGAGAAGCCCGAGAAAAATAAAGAGGAGGCCATTCCTATTACGCTCCAGAGATTCCGGGAACAGGTGAAAAAAGGCTATTCCAAGGATAAGACACGCGGCAAAAGAGTTAACGTGATGGGAATGTTTGAGAACCCATTCTTCCTTCAGCGTGACCAGAATATTCC
>CAYTUL010000260.1:0-6280 GCA_964441135.1 uncultured Desulfobacteraceae bacterium
CCCCTTACTAAAGGACCCTAAACCGCCCGCCTGGGTAGCAACCTAACGTTGCCCTACTTCCGAATGTTTTCGCCCCGGGAAAGAGATCGCCGAGCACCCAAGCTTTTGAAAAGGACTAAAGAGTTACGAACCCTTTAGTCACAACAGGGGCAGCAGGACAAAGACCATGACTATAATTTCGATGAATATATTTTATCACTCTTGTCCAAAAATGATTTTTAGTGAACTGTAGAATTAACGTTGGTATTGCATTTTGGCATCCTAGGACTATTAGACCTGAATTTGTCATTCCCGCGAAAGCGGGAATCCAGGATATAGAACCCAGCAACAAAACTGCTGGATGCCCGCCTTCGCGGGTATGACATGATTTAAATCCTTGATTTCTCGTCTCCAATGTTCTGGTTTCTGATTATTTTGGACACTAATGATATTTTATATAGACTGAACATGAATATCCTTTACGGTGCATATACCATGGTCTCCGGTCTTATGATTCTGTTCGGCTTTTGTCCCTTCCTTTTGTTTACCCGCATCAAAGGAAAATACAGGGGGGGTCTAAAGGAGCGTCTTGGTTGTATTTCGAAAGAACTTACTCAATCCCTCTCCGGATCACCGCGAATCTGGATTCATGCCGTCTCCCTGGGTGAAGTGAGAGTTGCAGCGTCGGTTATCTCAGCACTCAGGAGGATTATCCCGGATTGTTCCATTATCCTGTCTACGACGACGGAACACGGAAGAGACCTTGCGATGGACATTCTCGACAACAGGGTCTTGATCATTTATGGACCGGTCGACTTCATCCTGTTCGTAAGGAAAGCTCTCCAACAAATGCACCCGGATCTCTTAGTGTTCCTTGAGACTGAAATCTGGCCCGCGTGGATTACCGAAGCCCATCGCATGGGAATAAAAATCCTGTTGATTAACGGTCGAATCTCTCTGAGGTCGTTAAATTGGTATCGCCGATTTCGGTTTTTTTTCCACGGCATCCTTGGCCGGGTTGATATATTTAGTATGAGAACCGAAGAAGACCGTTCCCGCGTCATCGCCATGGGCGCAGATCCGCGAAAAACAAGAGTAAACGGCAATGCCAAGTATGACCTACTATATGATCTCGCGGATCCCGCTATTGAAGCGGAAACCCGTAAGATGTTGAATATCGAGGCATCCTGCCCTGTCCTGATTGCCGGTAGCACCCGCCGGGGTGAAGAGGTGATGGTCATTAAGGCCTATGAAAAAATCCTTGAGGAATTCCCTGATATGGTCCTTCTCATCGCTCCCAGACACATCGAGAGGACGGGGGAGATCGCTTCGTTCCTGGAAAGTCAGGGCATTCAATATCAACTCAGGAGCGAGATCGATACGCACACTAAAAAACGATCTGAGAAAGTCATCCTGATCAACACGTTTGGTGAACTTTTCAGGCTCTATAGTGTCGGGACTATTATTTTCTGCGGGGCCAGCCTCGTGCCCCTGGGAGGGCAGAATCCATTGGAAGCGGCAGCCTGGGGAAAGGCAGTCCTGTATGGACCCTTTATGGATGATTTTCTCGACGCAAAGGCTGTTTTAAACGAGAACGATGCAGGTATCCAGGTTTCAAATCCTGAAATGCTGGCGGACAGGGCGATTCAACTGCTAAAAAATCCCGGCCTTCTTCATGAATACGGGGCCCGCGCCCGTCAGGCCGTCCGGAAAAATCAAAAGGTGGCTGAAAGGCATGCTCAAGAAATTGTAAAGCTTGCTCGATAATACGAATGGATATAGATGATCAGTAATCTATTGACTATTATATATATTTACTATAATAGAATAACATGTTATTTTTTGGACCTTAAAAAAGGATTATAGTCTACATAAGAACCTGATATGAGGAAAGGAGTGTCTTGAGCCGATCAGATTTAGTTGAACTTGAAGGTACAGTGACCAGAGTTATGGGCCGCGGGACCATGGAAATTCAATGTGATAATGATGTTGTTGTCAGGGGAGTATTATCAGGGAGGATGAAAAAGAACAGGATTAAAGTCATTCAAGGAGATCGTGTTAAGGTAAGTGTGTCTCCCTATGATACTTCACACGGTCTGGTCACTTATCGGTTTAAGTGAAGTTATTCTTTTCACTATCCGTAGAAAAATATTCTATATTAAAAAAGCCTTTATCCATCCGGTTTAGAAGCGTCCCTCCCTTCAACAGCCCAATCGGTCTTTTATATATCGGAAAAACATTTTTAAATCGCGGCCTTATCACTCGGCTTTTATTGTTCAAATCTGTTGACAGCCCTCAGACCGGCCATTAGTTCTTTCCCATGCAAAGATCTTTTATCCCATTTATTGAAACCTTCAAAAATTTCCTGCCTCTGAAAGAGCATTTCATGCAACATCGGTGGCCTTTGTCCATCGGGTTTATCTGTCTACTTGTGGTTGATCTTTTACAACTGCTTATCCCCCTTGTTATCAAAAGGGTCATTGACGCCCTTACCGTTCACAATGCCACACCTGCCGTTCTTCTTAAGTATGGACTGATAATATTGATTATTGCAATTTTTATCGCGGGTTTGAGGTATATCTGGCGCTTATTAATTATCGGGCACTCCAGAAAGGTAGAAGAGAGCCTTCGAAACAGACTCTTTCAACACCTTGAAACTCTTTCCCTTTCCTTTTATCAAAGGACAAAGACAGGGGACATAATGGCCAGGTCAATAAATGATATCATGGCCGTCAGAATGGCGACCGGGATGGGGCTCGTCGCTATGATTGACGGGGTAGTGATCGGGATCACTGCAGTCTTCTTCATGGCCTATATCAATCCGCTCCTGACCCTCATATCGCTTATTCCGGCCCCTTTTGTCATCTATTTCACGAGGAAATTCACTCGCCGCATGTCCTCCGGGTATGAGATAGTACAAAAGACATTTTCGGACCTGACGGAAAAGGTTCGCGAATCCTTCGCCGGAATCAGGGTTATAAAATCCTTTCTAAGGGAGGCGTGGGAATATCGAAAGATCCAACAGGAAGGGAAACATTACATTTCTGAAAATATCAAATTAGCGAGGATAATAGCCCTTTTTTTCCCAATGATGACCTTCTTTGGCAATCTCGGTCTGGCTATCGTCATAGGGTTGGGGGGACGGCTGACCATTATCGGACATATCTCTACAGGCGATTTCGTGGCATTTATCGGTTATTTGAATCTTCTTACATGGCCCATGATGGCGATAGGGTGGGTAACCAACCTTTTTCAGAGGGGTTCCGCGTCCATGCGCCGTATTAATTACATTCTTGAAGAAATTCCGGAGATCACCGGGCCGGCCCAGTCCTCCCACATAAAGCCCCCGGCAGGTCTTATTGAATTTAAAAATCTTTATCTGAGATATCCGGCAAGCACAGAATATGCCTTAAAAAATATCTCTTTGACAATCGAAGCCGGGCGGACCGTATCTATTGTGGGCCGTGTAGGTTCAGGAAAAACAACATTGCTTTATACGATCCCCAGGCTCCTTGATATTGAAAAAGGGACGATTCTGATGGATGGAATTGATATCCTCCAATTTCCTTTAAAGATACTGCGGGAAAACATCGGTTTTGTAACCCAGGACACGGTTCTCTTCTCTGATTCAATCCGAAATAATGTGGTGTTTGGAAGAAATAACATTACGGAAGAAAAACTTGTGGGAGCTCTAAAAACGGTCCTGATATATGATGAGGTACAGGATTTTGAAAGGGGTATCGATACGATTCTCGGAGAGAGAGGCATGACCCTCTCTGGAGGGCAGAGACAGAGATTGACCATCGCCCGAGCCATTGTATCCGATCCCCCGATCCTTATTCTGGACGATGCCCTTTCCATGGTTGACACCCAAACAGAGGCAAGCATACTGAATCGGATTCTATCCTTGAGGAAGGATAAGACCAACCTGATAGTCTCTCACAGGCTTTCAACGATAAGCAGGGCGGATCTTATTGCGGTCCTGGATAATGGAGAATTGGTAGAGGCGGGCAATCACCATACCCTTCTGGAAAATCGCAATGAATTCAGTAGATTATATGAAAGACAGCTTATTGCGCAAGAGCTGCGAATAGGAATTTGACAGATATGCAAAGCGATTATGGATACATGGAAGAAGGCCAGTTAGGAAGACCCTATAACCTGAGGTATCTGAAGAGGCTCGCTCAATATGCCCTCCCCTATAAAAAAATAATCCTTTTCTGCCTATCCATGGCGATCCTGATCACGATTTTAGATCTCACCCTGCCCTATATCTCCAAGGTCGCGATTGATAAATATATCCTTTCGTCATGGTATTTAGTGGATCTTTCCGGAATGGGAAGCGATGACTCGAAGATATTCCGGAAAAAGTATGGCCGTCTTTTAGATAAGACTGAAAACGAATTCCAATTCCTTATTCCTCACGGCAGCATGAAAAAGATCGATCCGGTCGACCTCCGGAAATACAGGAATGAAGGCATCCTCTCAGAGAAACGTCTATATAAGGTAAAGGCTGAAGATCAGCATATTCCCGTCTCCTTGGGTAAGGGAAGGCCGTTAAGGATGGCAGACGGTTTTATTGCCGTACCGCTTGAAGAGATAAAAAAGTTTCCGGTTCGAGATATCCTCAATATAAGATCAAAAGATATCAGGGGGTTGCGTACGGTAGTCCTCATTCTTTTAGGAATACTTGTTTTATCCTTCGGAATAGGCTACTGGGAGTACTATCTTCTCGAGTATATCGGGCAGAATATCATGCAGGATATCCGTCTTGATCTGTTCCAGCGGATACAAT
The DNA here is from genome assembly GCA_964441135.1 of uncultured Desulfobacteraceae bacterium. Lineage (GTDB taxonomy): Bacteria > Desulfobacterota > DSM-4660 > Desulfatiglandales > HGW-15 > CAYTUL01. The sequence goes on from CAYTUL010000260.1 coordinate 4,775, forward strand.
CAAGGGCCTTAAAGTTCTTTGAAAAAAACCCCGTGGGGCGGCTTGTTACGAGGGTGACGAATGATATTGAAAATCTGAACGAAATGTTTAAATCGGTCCTCGTTACGTTATTCAAGGATGTTTTTATTCTTACCGGCATTTTAGCGGTTCTCCTTTATCTAAACTGGCGTCTGGCCCTCGTCAGCTTTGTAATCCTTCCCTTTATTTTCGGGATCACGCTTCTCTTCAGTTCACTGATGCGCGAAGCATTCAGGGAATTGCGGCAAAAAGTGGCGAAATTAAACGCCTTTCAGCAGGAACGTTTTTCAGGAATGCGCATTATTCAGCTATTTGGGCGGGAAAAATTTCAAATGGATCACTTTGCAAGACTGAATCATGAAAATTATCTTGCCGGGATTAAACAGATTCGCCTTTTTGCTGTTTTTGTACCGATCATGGAATTATTTTCATCCTTCGCAGTGGGCCTCATCATCTGGTACGGCGGAAGTAAAGTGATCGGCGATCAACTTACCCTTGGCTCCCTGGTTGCCTTCATCAGCTATATCCAGATGTTCTTTAAACCCATACGTGATATTTCCGAAAAATACAACATTATGCAATTGGCTATGGCCTCCACGGAAAGAATCTTTGAGTTTATGGACGAGGGAGAAGTGATTCCGGAACCCGGATTTCCCGGTGTCCGCACCCATGCCGAGGGTCGGTTGGAATTTAAAAACGTCTCCTTTTCCTATGAAGACGATCATCCTGTTCTCAGGGATGTCTCCTTTGAGGTGAAGCCCGGGGAGATGGTGGCTGTAGTCGGAGCCACAGGGGCAGGAAAAACTACATTGGTAAATCTTATCGAAAGGTTCTATGATCCTGATGAAGGGTTAATCCTCCTCGACGGGATGGATATTCGTACATTGCCCAAGCCTGAACTCCGTTCAGAGATAGGACTCGTCATGCAGGATGTCTTCATCTTTTCAGGCAGTGTGATAGATAATATTTCCCTTGGTGATGACAGGGTCGGTCCTCAAGTCATTGATCGAGCCGTTGAGGAGGCAAATGCCTATGGCTTTATTCGGAAGTTACCCAAAGGATTTAATCAGGAGATCAGCGAGGGCGGGTCCACCCTTTCAGGTGGAGAGCGACAACTCCTTTCTTTTGCGAGAACCCTGGCTTACCGTCCGAAAATCCTGATCCTTGATGAGGCCACTTCAAACGTGGACCCTGAAACGGAGAGACTCATCCAGGATGCCATTACGAGGATGACACGGAAAAGAACAACCTTGGTGATCGCTCACAGGCTTTCGACCATCCAGAAAGCCGACAGGATAATCGTTATCCATCATGGACGTATTCATGAAGAGGGAACCCATGAAGAACTAATGGCCGTCGATGGTATTTATCATAAGCTGCACAAATTAATGGATTATGCCTCACAGGACAAAAATCAAGAATAAAGAAATCGCTTCCAGGTGAATTCATTGAGATTGACCCTTTTCAAATACATTTCCAGGGAGATCT
>CAYTUL010000261.1:0-6267 GCA_964441135.1 uncultured Desulfobacteraceae bacterium
GGCGAGGGCCGGAGAGGCAGGCAAAGGTTTCGCGGTTGTAGCGGATGAGATAAAAGAGCTGGCCAAGCAGACCGCCGACGCCACGAATGAGATCAGCACTCTAATACTCGGAATCCAGGATTCCACAGGAGAAACAGTGACGGAAATCACAAAAATCTCGGATGTCATCAAGGATGTGAACGAGATAGTCACGGCCATAGCGTCCGCGATGGAGGAGCAGTCAACCGCTACAAAAGAGATAGCAAGCAATATTAGCCAGGCATCACAAGGTATTCAGGAGGTAACGGGAAACGTAACCCAGAGTTCTCAAGTCGCCACGGAGATCTCCAAGGACATCTCGGACGTGAATCAGGCGTCACAAGAACTCTCGACCAGTAGCAGTCAGATCCATGCCAGCGCAGAAGGGCTGTCAGAGCTTGCGGAGCAGCTCGGGAGCATGATTGAAAAATTCAAGATTTAAAATCAGAATCGTGTGAAAAAGCCACTATACCGGTTAACGGGGTACCCATGCTGCCGGCCGGGTCCATGATCTTGATTATCTTTCCGGCATAGGCCTCACCAAGTGAACCGCCTGCAACCGTGAAGTCCTGAGCGAAAAGGGCGACGGGATTGCCCTCGACTTTTCCAAAACCCGTTACGACACCCTCACCGGCAATCTTTCTTTCCTCCATTCCGACTCTGTACCAAATTATATGGAATGACGATAAACTACGAGCGCCCGCCTTTCATGTATAATCCAGTTGACATGAAAAGCTTACCATGATAATCGACATAAGCCTCGAAAAGCACGACTCGAAAACCCCGACCCATTAAATCAGGAGACAATCTGAAATATCCGCGTCGTCTTTAAAAAAATGGACCGGCATAGCCCTTGAGAGGGCAGGGTTGAATCCATGCCGGTCAGAATCGATAACATCAAATGAAGGATTAAGACTATAAATTGACAGATGAGAGGAGATACATATGAACAGTTATACTAAGGCATTTATACCATACGGGGGATACTACTCAACCCCCTTCTGCCGCTGGCAAGGCAGCATGCAGCACGACAACGCAGTGGTTTTAGGGGCCAATACGGCAAGAAGATGGTTTCTTGAGAAAAAAAAGATCGACCCTATTGTCATCGACTACCTGTACTTCGGGGCTACCGTTGCCCAACATCACTGGTTCCATTCCCATAACTGGTCCGCCGCCATACTGACGGATGATAAAAAGTTCCTGCCAGCCCTGTTTGTGAACCAGGCCTGCGCCACATCCACGACCTGCGTCAACCTCGCGGTCAAGGATATCGAGCTGGGGGTATATGATGTAGGTTTTGCACTCATGGCCGACCGCTGCTCCAACGGACCCCATACCACCTGGGGCGATCCCCTGGGTCCGGGCGGACAGCCGGACAGGGAAGACTGGAACATGGACAACTTCGAAGGAACCCCGCGGCATCAAGCCGCCATGGTGCAGACGGCGGAAAACGTGGCAAAGGAGATGGGCGGTATGACCAAGGAAGAGTGCGATGAGTTGGTCCTGAGGCGGTATGAACAGTTTATGGAGGGACGGGCAAACGACAGGGCCTTCCAGAAACGGTACATGTTCTATCCCGAGGTGAGGGTAAACAAGAAGAAAACCAAGTTCGTGGAAGAGGACGAGGGCTGGCATCCCACCACGGCCGAGGGGCTTGCCAGGCTGAAACCGGTGCGGCCGGGGGGCTGCCTCAGCAGCGGAGCCCAGACCTTCCCGGCGGACGGAAACTGCGGCATCATCGTGACCACCCGGGAAAAGGCCAAGGAACTGAGCGCGGATCCGAATATTGAGATACAGGTCCTCTCCTACGGTTTTTCAAGGGTAAAACCCATGTTCATGCCCCTGGCGCCTGCTCCCGCCGCGAAAATGGCCTTTGAGAATGCAGGTCTCGATATCAGCGACGTTAAGGCCGTCAAGACCCACAATCCCTTCGCGGTCAATGATATCGCCTTTGCCAGGGAGACCGGCTACGACCTCATGAAGATGAACAATAACGGCTCTTCACTTATATACGGTCACCCGCAGGCTCCAACCGCGGGCAGGGCCATTATTGAGCTGATCGAAGAAATGGTTCTCCTTGGCGGCGGATACGGCCTCTTTACAGGCTGTGCCGCGGGCGATGCCGGAGCCGCCCTTATCCTTAAGATAGGCTGAGGGACGACACCCTTAGGGACCGCGTTGTGATAAAATGGATTCTCGTGTTTCAGGCAGGATCTGTTGAAATATCTGATTTATTATTTTGCCTGCCCTTTTATAGGTGCCATACCGGCCTCATATCTCGCGTCATTCATATGGATTAATATGGCCTCCTCCAGGGGCAGGCATGAAAATCCGAAGTCCTTTTTGGCTCTCTCGCCGCTCACCAGCCAGGGCAGTCCGGCTTCCTTTCCGGCGAAGGGTGAAGGCCTGTCACTATACTCTATCCTGGCATCCGGGATATATTTCAGGACGATGTGAACCGCCTCTTCAATGGTGGTGGCAGGACCCCCGACATTGTATACAGGGTGCGGGGATGAGGGCTCCTTCAGCAGAATCTTCGTGAATATCCCTAAGTCATCCGCTGAAACCAGGGAATTCGGCTCCTCCACCTTCCAGGGGAATGTGTAGGGCTTTCCTACGGCTGCGAAAGAGGGGAGATCCGACCAGAACTGGGCCGGGGAACGGCCGCCGTGCCCGTACCCGATAGTCGGCCGCAGACCGGTGAAGTTCATGCCGTATTGTTTTGCATACTGGTCGGCTATGATCTCGGCGAAGTATTTACACACGGCGTAGGAGTGACTCGGATAGAGTGGATCGTCTTCAGATACTTCCCTTTCTCCATACATGCTCTGGGGACCATAGACGGTCTCAGAGCTTGCATAGATGACGCGCTGGATACCCATTAACCTTGCCGCCTCGAAAGCGTTGCACATGCCGAGGGCATTGACTTTTGTGCTGAGTCTCGGGTTGGTGTTCACCTCCGCACCCATGAGAAAGGCCCAGTTTACCACCCTGTCAACCTTATATATGCTCATCGCGTTTAGGATATCTTCAAGTTCAGCCACGGTACCTCGGATAAAATGATACCTATCGCCGTATTTCTCGATGGATTTCATGAACCAGCCCGTTGGCGGAACCAGATCCATGTTGACGATGCTGGTTATTTCCGGGTCCCGGAGCAGGTGGAGTATTGTCTTGCGGCCGAAGAGACCGCTGCCGCCTATAATTAATGGAATCATATTTGCCTCCTTTTTTAAGCAATTATTCCAAAGCTCTTTGGATGAGCAACATCATGCGTTTCTTTAACTTCCATTGGTAGGCATTCCAAAATTGTCTTAGGCACCCGTGATTTTATAGTATGGTCCATACCGGTTTTCAAGCAGATTCCATGGGATCCTTTCCGGATGTGGCCATTAGGCACCTATATATATCGGTCCGGATGTTGCCGCAGTTCGGATATGAAATCGTTCAGAGCCCTCTCATCATCGTATTCCGGCTCCCAGCCCCACTCCTCGCAGGCCACCCGATCATCAAAGGTCGGCAGGCTGTAATAGCTCTCTGAGAGTTTAGGGTCCGGATCAAAGGTCAGACTGGCTTCCGGTATCCTGTCCTTGACCCGCTCAACCCTTTCACGAGCCGTCAATACCGGTTCAATCCCCTTGAGGAGGTAGCAGACCGTCTTTATTTCGGGTTTCGGGACCCCGGAGAGCCGGATCATGGCCGAGGCCGCATCCTTATAGTATAAGAGGGCATGCCTGACGTCCGGGGCCATCTTGAGGACAAAAGGACGTCCCTGGTAACTTTCCTCTATCATGAGAGAGAAGGCCTGTGCCAGTGACGGTGTCCGAAACTCGGGCCCTAAAATGCCCGGGTAACGAAGACATCTGAATTCCAAGCCGTATCTTTCCATGTAGTATCGCCCCAGGCTCTCACCGAAGAGCTTGCTCGCCCCATACATGGTTACGGGCCGCTGAATCGTAAAATCATCCACGACGGCCCCCGGCACGTCCAGGCCGTAAGAACCAATTCAAGACTCCATACACATACCACTTTTACCTTTAATATCTACTCCGCCTGTGGAATTGACTTGGTGAAAAAATGGTGCTAACGTTTCTTCCAGATTCATGGGAAGAATTTATCCACGTGAAGAAAGCTGCCCGCAACAAGCTACGGGACGAAGCGATTGAATTCATGAAAGGAGATGTGAAATGACAGACACAGGAGGCAATCATTATGAAGTACTTAGTCCATGGGCCGAAGCAGACCCGGTATCCCCAAAGGGAATCATGCCACGCCTGGATAGCCTGGATGGCAAGAGAATCGGCCTGCTCCGCAATAGCAAACGAGCGGCGGCTCCGCTGATGAAAGTGATAGAGAAAAAATTGAAGGGGAGATATCCGACCCTGGAATTCGATGAGTTTGCCAACATGAAACCCAACGAGAGGCTAATCGATCAGGATAAAAAGGAGGAATTCGAACAATGGCTCCAGGGGATTGACGCCGTTATCGCCACATTCGGCGATTGAGGGTCCTGTACCAAGTACCTTGTGTACGACGCCGTGTCCATAGAAGAAAGGAACAAGCCGACCGTATCCCTTGTGAATTCTGGATTTGTCAACGACGCGGAATCCGCCTCAAGGGGAAAGGGCATGCCCATATTGCGGTATCTTCCAGCCACCGTTCCCTGCGAAGCCAGCATCATGGAAGATATTGAAGCCGGAGTGGATGGGGCTCTGGAATCCATGATCCAGGCATTGACCAGACCCCTGACCCCGGAAGAAGAATCTCCCAAACCACAAGAGCCGGAAAGACCCTCGAGGATTTTTTTTAAGGGAAGCCTGGAAGAGGTCAACCGTTTTTTCTATCAGCGTGGATGGACGGACGGCCTGCCCATTATCCCTCCCACTGAAGAGGCCCTAGCGGATATGCTGACAGGGACCGACCTCCCACCCGACCATCTGTTAGGCAAATTGGAATCCCGGTTGGGAAAGGCTACCGTCGAAAAGATTGCCATCAACGCTGTTATGGCCGGGGCCTTACCCACCTATATGCCCGTATTGATCGCGGGAACCATCCTGTTACTCGAATCGGAGCCCGGTTTTATGGGTTATACTACCTTTGGTTTCAGCACCGGATCGTGGGCTCCCTTCTGGATCCTTAATGGTCCCCTGCGAAATGATATCCATGTGAATAGCGGTTCCGGCGCCTTCAGTCCGGGGAATATCGCCAATGCCGTCATCGGCCGGGCCATGGGGCTCATCATAAAGAATATAGGCGGTGTTCGAAAGGGTATTGAGGACATGGGGGTGATGGGCAATCCCATGAAATACAGCATGGTCATCGCCGAGAATGAGGAGGACTCCCCCTGGGAACCCCTCCATGTGGAGTACGGTTACAAACCCGAGGACAGCACCATCAGTCTTTCATTCCCACAAAGCTATGTCCAGCACTGGCCCTACAGCTCCGACGCGGAAGGGATATTACGTTCCGTCATGGACAATATGCCCCGGGGTATGCGGTACACAATCATATTTACCCCGCCACACGCCAGGAACCTCGCCCGTGAAGGCTGGAAAAAGGAAGAGATCAAGGAATTCATCTCCGAATTCAAGCGCATACCCGGTTCTCTCTTCAAAAATATCCCCGCCCTCGGCGGCAGCAGACCGGGTTTGTATAAGGGAAGAATCTCCCCGAGGGATATAGACGCGGTTCCCCTAATCAGGGATCCCCGGTTTATCCGGATTATTGTCGCGGGCGGGCCGGGCGCCTTTATCGCCCATGTAGCGGGAGGAGGTGCAACGCCAGGCAAAAAGCAGACACAAAAAATTGATCTGCCGAAGAACTGGGACAAGCTTGTGGCCAAATACAGAAACGTGGTGCCGACATACGCGAAATATTAAGCGGGGAATCAGAAATGAAATAGGCACGATGTTTCATTGTGTCTCATATGCGAGATTATTTTTCATTAGGGAGGTATTGTATTATGGGCACTGAAAATTCTGGTGCATCCTATGAGGTTCTCAGTCCCTGGGCGGAAGCGGATCCCATACCCCTGAAGGGCCTTGCCCCACGCCTGTCCGGATTGGAAAATAAAAAAATCGGTCTTTTGTGCAACAATAAGCGCGCCGCGCCTTTGATATTAAATATGGCGGAGAGGATATTAAAGGAAAGATTTCCGACATGTGAGACAAGCTGGTTCACGGCACGGTCATTCTCCGTATCCTCCCTCGAGGCGGATAGAAGAGCGGAATTTGAAGACTGGATTAAGGG
>CAYTUL010000262.1:0-6248 GCA_964441135.1 uncultured Desulfobacteraceae bacterium
GTCATAGCCTTTATACCGTCGCGATTCGATTCAAAGAGGTTTCCCGGAAAACCCCTGGCTTCCATTGCTGGAAAACCCATGATCCGTCATGTCTGCGAATGTGCCGAATCCTGCCCGGATATTTCTGAAGTATATGTCGCCACGGACGATAAAAGAATTTTTGAATGTGTCAACAATTTCGGCGGAAAGGCCGTCATGACCCTGAGGAAACACCCATCGGGCACGGACCGCATCGCCGAAGCGGTTCAAAAACTGGATCTGAAAGATGATGACATTGTCGTAAACATCCAGGGAGACCAGCCTGTTTTTCAGCCCACGGTAATCTCCGACATGCTTGTCCCTCTTATTGAAGATAAAAGTATCCAGATGAGCACCCTGAAATACAGGATAGTCAATGAAACAGAGGTTGAAAACAGCAATATCGTCAAGGTTGTCACGGATGATAAGGGCTTTGCCCTCTATTTCTCCCGTTATCCCATCCCTTTTTTTCGGGATTCAAAGTCCGATGCAATCCACTATAAACACCTTGGATTCTACGCCTATAGAAAGGATTTTCTCATCAGATTCAGCCAGCTTTCATGCGGAAGTCTTGAGACCGCCGAAAAACTCGAACAGTTGAGGGCCCTTGAACACGGGTTCAGGATAAAGGTAGTGGAGACCTCATATAATTCTGTTGAAGTGGATACCCGCGAGGATATCGGCAAAGTAGAAAGGCTTCTAAACCCTATCGATGCCTGATAATAAAATATGGAGATTATCCCCGCCCTCCCCCCGGGCCCCGCAACTTGCCCGTGAGTCCGGGATATCCCTTCTGAATGCCCAACTTCTATTAAACCGTGGAATCTCTGACAGCCCAGGGCTGGAGTCCTTCCTTTCACCCAGGTTATCCGAATTATCAGATCCGAACCTCATGAAAGATATGGACCGGGCAATAGGCCTGATACTGGAAGCCATTGAAAGGAGGGATCCCATAGCCGTTTATGGAGATTACGACGCGGACGGTCTCACGGCGACGGCCCTTCTTCTGAACCTGTTTTCAGAGTTAGGCGTTCCGGTTTCATATTATATACCGGACAGGCTCGAGGAAGGGTACAGTCTTAATCCGGCGGCCATAAGGCGTTTAGCCCGGCAGGGGGTCCGGCTTATCATTACCGTGGATTGCGGAATCTCCAATAGGGAAGAGATTAAATTAGCCGGGGACCTGGGCATACAGGTCGTGGTAACGGACCATCACCAGATCCCCGAAGATTTTGATCCTGTATGTCCCGTTGTGAACCCTGTCCGGCCCGATTCCCTGTTTCCCTTCCGGGAATTGGCCGGGGTTGGCGTAACATTTTTTTTAGGCGTCGGATTACGGGCGGCCTTGAGGGATATGGGCTGGTTCAAAGATCGCCCGGAGCCGGACCTTAAGGACTATCTTGATCTCGTAGCCTTAGGAACGGTGGCGGATATGGTTCCCCTGACGGGTCAGAACAGGATTCTTGTAATGTGGGGAATGGAGGTCTTAAAAAACTCAAGATGGCCCGGTTTAAGGGCCCTGATGGAGATAAGCGGCGTCGATAATTCGGGGATCTCCTCCTATGATCTGGCCTTCAGGCTCGCCCCCCGCCTGAACGCGCCTGGAAGAATGGGGGACGCCTTAACCGGTTTAAAGGCCCTTACCGCATGGCAGGAGCCGATCGTGGCGGAGGCGGTTGACGGGCTTAACAGGATGAACAGCCGGCGCCAGGCAATTGAAGGGGAAATTCTCCAGGATATAGAAGAGAATGTGATACCCCAATATGATCTGATGAACAGGAGGACATTGGTCCTCGCGAAAAAAGGCTGGCACAAGGGGGTCCTTGGGATCGTTGCTTCAAGATTATTAAGCAGGTACCACCGGCCCGCCGTTATTTTAACAATCCGGCACGGAATCGCCACCGGGTCCGGAAGAAGTATCGACGGCCTCAACCTGGTTCGGGCCATGACAAGGCTGGGCCATCTTTTTGAAAAATTCGGAGGCCACTACCACGCGGCGGGCTGCACGCTCAAGGCCTCCAACATCAAAGGACTTGCCGATGGCCTGGAAGATATTGCCGGGGAGGAGTTGAGCGAGGAGGATCTCATCCCTTCCGTCGAGGTGGATATGGCGATGTCCCTTCCGGAACTGACCATGGAGGCCGTAAGGGGGATACGGTCTCTGGCACCCTTCGGCCCGGGAAATCCGGAACCGCTTTTTTACACCGATTCCCTGGAGGTTTTACGATCATGGGTGGTGGGAGAAAGGCATCTCAAACTCAGGGTCAGACAGGGCAAAAAAACCATGGAGGCCATCGGTTTCGGTCTCGCGGAGCGGCATCCCCTCGAAGGTGCCTTCGTGAACGCAATCATTTCACCAGAGATCAATGCCTGGAATGGTTACGAGAGAATTCAACTCAGGGTCGACGACCTGGAGATAAAAGGAGACAGGTCAAAACTCGTGATCGAAGGACGCCCCGTTCCCCTTCCTACTCTCCCTTGTATCCCTTGAAGTATTTGAGGAATTCGGAATCCGTGGAAAGGACAAGGAAACTGTCCTTGTTCATTGTCTCCTTGTAGATCTCGAGAGTCTGAATAAAGGAGTAGAAGTCCGGGTCCTCTCCGAATGCCTTGGCATAGATGAGGGTTGCTTCAGCGTCGGCCTTACCCTTGATCTCTTCGGATGTTTTATAGGCCTCTGAAGTGATCTTTTTCATCTCCTTTTCCATATCCCCTTCGATCTTGCGGGCCTCCCCCTTTCCTTCGGAGCGAAATTTTTCGGCGATCTGCTTTCTTTCCGCGATCATCCTGCCGTACACGGATTTTTGAACCTCCTCCACATAGTTCAGCCTCTTGATCTTTACATCCACGAGCTCAATCCCGAACTTTTCCAGCTTTGGCTGGGCCTGATCCATGATACCCTTTGTGATCTTTCGCCTTCCCGTTTTAATCACCCCAAGGGGACTCTTATCCTTGACCTCGTCGATCCCCATTTCAAAGGTGTCGAGCTCCCTGTTCGTCATTCTGACCGTCTCGATCAGGGGATAGGAAGTGATAAAATTCCGGACAGCGGAATCTATGATATCATCAAGGCGGCCGAGGGCTCCCGTGACATTATTAACGGTCTGGAAAAATTTAAGAGGATCAACAATTTTCCATCTCGCGAAAGTGTCCACCCAGATAAAGGTCTTGTCAAGTGTCGGAATCTGGCCCGGATCTCCGTCCCATTCAAGGAGGTTCTTTGGAAAATAGTTCGCCTGCTGGATCAGGGGAATCTTAAATTTAAGACCCGGCTCTTTCTTAGCGTCACCGACAGCCTTGCCGAACTGGGTTATGATCACCTGCTCAGTTTCATCCACCGTATAGGCGGCGCTGAAAAAGATGATCAGCACGATGATTATCAGTATGATCAAATTCCTGGGTTTCACTTTTGACCTCCTAAGGGCTTGCCCAAATTTAGCAGGGGCAGAAGATTCTTCTCCTCTGGATCCACGATATACTTTTCTCCCAACTTCGGAAATACATCACGAAGGGCCTCCAGGTAGAGCCTCCTCCGGGTGACATCCTTCGCTTTTGAATACTCCTCATAAAGGGACATAAACCTCGAAGCGTCACCCTTGGCCCGATTAACACGGTCAAGGGCATACCCTTCCGCCCCCTTGATCGTTTTCTCAGCCTGGCCCCTGGCCTGGGGAATCATTTTATTATACTCCTCTCGGGCCTGATATATCATCTTCTCCTTTTCCTGGATCGCCTGGTTGACTTCATTGAAGGACGGCTGCACCGGTTCCGGCACATTGGTCTTTTTCATTTCGATAGTGGTCACGTTAATTCCGGTCTCGGCCTCGTCAAGCTCCTTTTGTAATAATTCTTCGGCCTGGGCGGCGATCTCCTCCCTTTTGCTGATCACCTCGTTAATACTCCGGTCACCCACTACCAGTCGCATCGTGGATTCGGACAGGTCCCTCAATGTTGTGCTTACGTCCCGGACCTTGAATAGATAATTGTAAGGGTCCTTGATGCGGTACTGAACTATCCAGGGGACCACCGCTACATTGAGATCTCCCGTAAGCATTAGAGATTCATCCAGATAGGCAGCATCAGACGCGTACCGGGTTCGAACACCCGCTGCAATGGTCTTGAACCCGAATTCTTCCTTGTACACATATCTGACCTTCACCTTGGTCACCTTTTCAATCCCCGCCGGCAGCTTGAAATTAAGTCCAGGAGATGTCGTTCTGACGTACTTGCCGAACCTCTGCACGACACCAACTTCATTGACCCCAACAGTATAGACCATGGAATATCCGATGATAAAAATAAGGATAATTATGATTATTATCCACGACCCCCGGAATTTACCCTTCATGTCCTTTATCTTTTTAAGAACATCGTCCATTTCGGGTGACGAACCCCCGCCGCGTCTTCCCTGTTTTTGCTGCTGCAGTTTATCCCAGTCCCAGGCCATAACAATCCCCTGTTTAAAATTGAATATGATTATGCTATCTTAGCGTTCGCTTATGTTTTAGTCAAGGCCCTAAACAGACCCTGATTATTCGGGGTTAACCGGGTGCATTATCTTTATTATAGACATACCTAAACTGCACGGTTCCGGGTTCCCCGTTCAAGGCTTATAAAGGCATAAAGCCAAAGTCCATGGAGGCATGTTTTTGAAAAGTGAAAAGGGAAAAAAAGAAACCCTTACCCCCTTGAAAGAGATCCTCTCCGGCCTGTTCAACAGCCCGGATCTTCCCTTTAACCCGGATGACGCCCGGATCTGGAAAGTATGGGATGAAGCGGTCGGTCCTGCCGTTGCCGGTCACGCTCAACCTACATGGATAAAGAAGGGATGCCTCAGAGTCCTGGTGACAGATCCCATTTGGCTCCAGGAACTCAAGTTCGCGGAAGAGACAATCTTAGAAAAATTAAACGGAAAACTCGGCAGGAGGGCGGTGGAAAAGATTGAGTTCAGGTTAGGCCCTGGATAGAATATTCGCCCTGGTCAAGCAATGGGGGCAGGATTTTAAGGCCTTTCCTCCCTCCCAAAGAAGCCTCTATCAAGGCTAATTTGGCGTCCGAATCCATGGCGGGATAGATAATCCGTAACCTCTTCGGCTCGATGCCGAAACTTCTCATCCTTCCCGTAAGGTCAACCAATCGTTCCGCGGGATAAACCATGGCAAGTCTTCCTCTGGCCCGCAGGATACGTCTCGCCGCATCAAGGATATCATCCAGAGAGGCTAATATCTCATGCCTCGCGATTGCCTTTTGCAGGTCGGGATTTATTCGCCCGCTATCCATTTCACGATAGGGAGGATTACACACGACAACGTCCGCCGAGGAAGCCGTGACCGGCAGATTTCGGATATCCCCCCGGATTACGCTCATCCTGTCCGAAAACCCGTTAATCACGGCATTGCGGACTGCCTGGCGCGCCAGCTCCGGCTGAATCTCCAGGCCGAAGACATGCCCCACCGGCTTCGTCAAAAGGAGGACAAGGGGAATAATGCCGCATCCGATGCCGAGATCCACCACCCTGTCACCCTTCTTAACCGTAGCGAACTCCGATAGGAGGACGGCATCGATAGAGAAACGATAACCGGTCCTGGACTGGATCAGCTTCAAACGGCCGTCCATGAAGTCATCGATTGACTCACCCTTGAGCAGTTCTATTTCAGGGGACCCTGATGGTTTCATAGGGATCTATCTTATTAAAAACCAGGCCTGTCAGGACCTTTGGGTAGAAATAGGTCGATTTCCTGGGCATCGTCAGAAAATTATTGGCCACTTCCTTAACCTGGTCCATCCTGGTAGGATTGAGCAGAAAGGTCATCTGGTATTCCCCCGAATCAACGAGGGATATGGAATCCGCCATGTCGCTGTTGTAATGGAAAATTTCATCATTATCCAGATCCTCCTCGGTAAAACCTAAACTCTTCTGAAGGATCAGGCGGGATAGCAAAAGCACGTCGAGCTTCTTGAGTGATGGATGAAATTCCTCGCCCATTTCGTCTATTGCACCGGATTTGAGGGAAAGGAGATTATATCGTTCTCCCCCATGATAATGAAATCCTATGACGGATGTCCGGGCGGCCTTCTCTTTAAGGGCCTTTCTCAGGTCCTGACACGGATCGCTTCGACCCTGCTTTGAAAAAGGCAGTTCATCTATCTCAAACCATTGCCCGACCTTTTTTAAGAAGGCGTGGCCGTTGAAATCTTCGCACCTTTTAACCAGACGGTGAGAGGGTAAG
>CAYTUL010000263.1:0-6247 GCA_964441135.1 uncultured Desulfobacteraceae bacterium
TGATGATACCGATGGGAATGAATCCAACGCCCTGGATGGACAGGTATGGTTCGGCAACATTTTTCAGTACCTGGAACCTGGATGTTCCGATCATCAGCCGGACACCATGGGAAATAAGCAGGACCCCCGTAGATAGCTGAACCCCCCTGATTACGGGTTTGGGAACATATCGGCCAATTAGTGTAATGGCCCCGGATGCGCCGATAATGAAAAGGAATATCCCCATTAAAGCGCCGGCAGCCATAATCTGAGCGGCACTGATCCCGGTTGCAATGGCATAGGCGCCGATGACCTTCATCGGTTCAACCGGGGCGGTAACCCCGAAGTAAGCCCCTGAAAAGATATAGAACAGGCCGACACTCAAAAAAAGACCCAGAGGATCAAGCCCGTTTATGACAACCATGCCGATAGCAAGAGGGAATATGGTTCCAAGGTCTCCAAAAGAGCCGGCTATCTCATTGCGGTCGAACCTGTAACTCATCGCCTGTTTGCCAATCCTCCAAAGTGCAGAGCTAATATAGCTATTGACACGCCAATCTTTCTTCTCATATATTCAGCCTTAAAGCAAGAAACTATAATCCCCGTGATTCACCATCAATATGTCATTTGCCGTTCGACAAGCTCACGGCCCTGAGTAAAGTCGAAGGGCTGCGGTGCCTTCGTTCGCTCCGACCTGGGGCGTAGGGAGCAGGGCATAAGGCAATGAGATCATAAATAATAAATCTTAGGATACAATTATTTCTTTCATATCTGAAGGTGGTCAGGGTGGTACCAACATCTGTGACCGTTATCATCGAAACGGGAATTTGATAGGGGATTTTGGATCTCCGCGGGATAATGATCTGAGAGAGGCCACAGGGCAGGATTTTTAAATCTAACAGGCATAATAAGATCGGAAAATGGCAAAACTGATTAAAGAAAAGGAAAAGAAGGGCAGGCTGCACATCGATACCCCCCTGATGGGTGAATCCCTCGTCAGCAGGGAATTTCTTAAAAGAACCGAAAGCGAGGATTATTTCCGCATGCAGCCTGATATTAATGTCCTGAAAATCGGAGGACAGAGCATTATCGACCGGGGCCGGAAGGCGATCCTCCCGATTTTGGACGTGTTAATCGAGGCGAAAGAGAAATACAAGATCATCCTGATGACCGGCGGGGGCACCCGCGCCCGTCATGTATACAGTATCGGGATCGATCTGGGTATGCCCACGGGTGTTCTTTCCAAGTTAGGGGATAAGGTTTCCTGGCAAAACGCGGAGATGCTCACCGTCCTTTTAGCCAAATACGGGGGTGTCAAGATCGGCCATGGTGATAATCTCGAGCAACTGACCATGTTCTGCCGGCTCGGGTATCTTCCAATCACCTATGGCATTCCACCCTATGGTTATTTCGAACATCCTGCCGAATACGGATCCATTCCTCCCCATAGAACAGACTGCGGTGCCTTTCTATTGGCCGAGAATATCGGTGCCCGGTCGCTGATCTATCTGAAAGACGAAAAGGGACTTTTCGACCGGGATCCAAAAAAAGTGAATAAAAAAGAGCGGGGAGATATCCGGTTTTTTGACAGGATATCCGCTAAGGAATTGCTGGACATGGATCTTGACGACCTGATCATCGAACGTCCCATTCTTACCCTGCTCCAAAGGTCCAAGTGCCTCAAGGAACTTCAGATTATCGACGCCCTGAATCATCCGGAACATATTATGGCGGCCCTTGAGGGAAGGCACGTGGGCACGATAATCTACAGGGATTGAGACACGAGCGGCGTGTTCGATGCTTCCGGCTGCCGGATAGGGTTACTTATCCTTGTCTTTTTTTTCCACCTTCAGATAGACGACTTCAGCGCCTGAAGCATCGGCCAATTGCTCAAGCTCCCTTTTTCGGATATGTTTTACGTATATTTTGAGATCGTTTCCGTTTACGCCCAATATCCTGAAGCGGGGCTTTTTTTCACCCTTTTCGATTTTGCGTCTTTCACGGACAAAGATTTTGGATGCCATGACTTCCTCCCTATTTATATATGAGATAGTGATGAAAAAATGGTTATTATTCCATTCACTAAATGGAAACCCTTGGCCTTTAAGGCGAAAAGCTTTAATATGCTCGTCATAGCACAACTGCACGAGGATAATTGTTTTGATCGTCATACACGTGAAAGCGGGGGTCCAGCAACCCACGAAACCCTCGATTCTGGATTCCCGCTTTCGCGGGAATGACGGCCTACCTATTGCAATGATTGATTTTTTATGGCTTCAGCCAATACAACCGACTTTTAGTTGTTAACAATTCGCCTTTTTCTGGCATATAGTGCGTTAATAGAATAAGTGTTATCGTATGATATATCTTTATAGGATATATGTCAAGAGATGATTTAAATGCCAAAAAGACATCTCTCCAGGGAAAAACAAGAACGATATATCCAGCCGTCTATACTATTGGGACTGCTCCAGAAAGGGTCCTATGGATATGAATTGATCCGGAACATTCAAAGGTACGGATTTATTGAAGGGAACGCTCCTCCCGGCATGATTTACCGCCACCTCAGACAGTTGGAACAGGATGGACTGGTCGTATCCAGGTGGGAGACAGAAGGCTCGGGGCCCGCGAAACGGATGTATAATATAACAGATGAGGGAAGAGAGGTCCTTGCTATCTGGATAGATTATATGGAAAAACAGAAAAAAAACCTCATGAACTTCGTCAAAATTTACAAAGAACTGGAAGAATAGGAAATACCCCCGTTTCCTTTTTTTCTCTTCCCGCCAATGGACTCCCATGTTCCTCCATTTTTCCGGGCAACCATCAACACTGCCCGATCACCCAATAGCCTGGGACGCAGCCAGCCCTTGGTGTAAACAAGGTCATCCCTGGCTGGGACACAGGCGTCGCGGTCGATGGAGACAACGCGTATTTTCGCGTATTCTAATTCCGAGACCGGGATCGGGTCCGGAAAATCCCGCAATCTGCCGTATTCGATAAACCTGCCGCTCCAACCTGAAGCGGTAAGGCCTATTGCCGCGGCAGCTCCTATTATCCCGTCATTCGTGCCTCCATGTCCTGATATATGAGAATTACCCACGGCCTTCATGGCTTCCTTCTGGGTCGTTATTTTTGCCGTGCATCTCTGCCCGAAGGCGATTATTGAGGGTAGGCTCTCATCGTGCTCCGTTACCACGCATACACCGGGATCACTGCCCTCTAACTTGTATCTCTCGAGGTGTCTAACGGCCCTGTTCGTAAGTTCTTCCACCAAGGAAAAATCCGGGATATTTATCCTGATACATGCGGAACTGTTATGGGATGTGTAGGGAATATTCTCATGTACCAGAAGTTGCTGTCTCAGTACGCCTTCCAGGTAACAGCCGTCGGGCAGCTCATTTTCAAACCACCTTGCCAGTTTTCCCGTGCCGCGATCCGCTTCGATATTGTCGGTGTCATCAAAACCTATGTAAATTTTCATCCTCTTCTCCTTATTATCCGGTAAAGCCCGTTATTCCCTTATCTTTTGGGCTTGCGTTTCAATTTTCCGCTCAAAATCCTGTTAACCATGTCATCCGACAGTTCATATCCGAAAAAATCCCGGTAATACCTTCGGGTTTCGAAGGACATATCAAGATCCTTAAAGCCCTCTGGATATAGCTTTTTCGCGGTCCAGAGAATTGCCAGAGGGGTCTCAATAGAACCCGGATGCCCCCAGCGGGATATGCCGATGGGCATTTGATAAACCCTGTTCTCTTTTACCGCCTTTATCGTGGACCACTGTTTGTCCTGCATTATATATTTCGTGACACCCGGCTCATTGGCTAAAATCACATCCGGATTCCACAACAGGATCTGCTCCATAGCAACGAAATTTTTTCCTTCTAAAAGATTCATGGACGTAGTATGTGCGACATTGATAATTCCCTCTACTTTAAGCCAGTCTGTTGCAATGCCATCTTTGATAGTGGTTCGTGTCGCCTCATTGACGGAATGATAAACCCTGAGTCTTTGATCCTCCGGTATATTATCGGTTACCGAGCGAACCCGATCGATGCACTCCTGATAATATCTGTTGTATCTTGCCGCCTTTTCCCTGGCATTGATCGCCTCTCCGATCATCGCTATCGCCTGTTGTTGACCCTCAATGCTTGTGTAATCAACAACGATAAAGGGTATCTTCAGTTTTTCTATCTTCTCCATTTCAGCCCTGTCTCTTCCTATATCGCCTGAAAGAAAGACAAGATCCGGTTCAGCCCTTATGAGCTCTTCGAGGTTGATGCCTCCCTGGGATTTCGGGACAAGGGCCTTAAGGATGTCCGGGCAGATTTCAAGAAGCAGTGAATCCCTTCTGAGTCCATTGGATATCGCGACAATATCCCCGCATCTACCAAGCATGGTCACGACGTGACCGGTAAAGGCATAGAGACAGCCTAACCTTTCTGCCGTCCCGGCGATTTCAACGACTCTTCCCAGGGAATCCGTAACCATTTTGGTCCTTCTTTCCGGCTCATGGAAATCCGAAGGATCGCTGCATTTCGCTTCCGGGCATACCGATAATAGAAAAAAACAGGCCAATATCGCTGCCATGAGCCAAAAAGGCCATATCTTCCGGATTTTCCTCAATGTTTTTTCTTTCATTAAACTCGAAATCCCTTTATGTTCTGAGAGCTTATTTAATATCAAAAAGGGTTAAGGGTCACTATTTCCTTTTCACATCTCCGGGGGCTTAGCAATCTCTTTTCCGGGGCGAAAGCCTCAGGCAGCGTAACACTACTTTTGACTTGCAATCTCATTTTATTGTCCTTACCGGTATGATCCTCCTGTGCTCTTTCCGGCTGTCATTAGAAAAGGAAAATACATTCGATTCGATATCGTATAATTTTCTGATGTTTTCCTCACTCAGAACCTTATTGGGGCTTCCCACTGCCAGGAATCTTCTCTTTTGGAGCATGGCAACCCGGGTCCTGACATCGTTCTCCTCAAAATAGAAGGCGTGATTGGGAATATGAGTAGCTATCATGATCGATATCCCCCTGTCACGGACCAGACCTATGATATTCTCAAGGACGATAAGCTCGTTTTTGAAATCCAGATGGGATGTGGGTTCATCCATGATAATGACCGGGCCTTCCTGGGCGAGGGCCCGAGCGATCAACACCAATTGCAACTCGCCCCCGCTGAGCTGGGTATAGGGCCTGTTTTTTAAATGGTGAATTCCCGCCATCTTCAGTGCTTCTTCGGCGATCTCATAGTCCGACTTCCCGGGGGTTGAAAATAACCCGGTATAGGCCGCCCGGCCCATGAGGGTCATTTCAAGGACGCCATAGGGAAATGTACCCTCATGTCTCTGGGGCACATAGGCGATGTACCTCGCGAGTTTCGAAGGCCGAAGGCCGGAAATGTCTCTTCCTTCTATAAGGATCCTGCCGGTTTTCAACTTTTGAACCCCGAGAACGCAATCCAGGAGTGTCGTCTTTCCGCAACCGTTCGGGCCGAGCAGGCAGAATATCTCTCCTTTTTCCACATTGAAATTCAGATCCTGAAAGATATCACCCTGCCCGTAATCAAAAGATGCGCTATGTACTTCGATCAACGGCATGACGCTTACCAACCCCTGGCCTTGGTCTTTTTTAACAGATATACGAAAAAGGGTCCGCCCACCATGGCGGTCAGAATACCGAGGGGTATCTCGGAACCGGATATCATTCTTCCCAGGTTATCGATAATGATCAGGAAGCAGGCACCCAAGGAAAAACTTACGGGTATTAGGACCCTGTTGTCATTCCCCGCCATCATTCGCCCGATGTGGGGTATGACCAGGCCTATCCAGCCGATTACGCCGCTGACACAGACCGCCCCGGCCGTCGCGAGGGTCGCGCTGAAAACAACGATACCCTTAACGAGTCTCGTATCTATGCCCAGGGTCCGGGCCTCCTTGTCTCCCATGGAAAGGACGTTTATCTTCCATCGGATACCATACAGCACAGCGACTCCGATCAGAATAAGAGGGCCGGCAATCTTGATGTCACCGTAACCCGCGGTAGCCAAAGACCCCATCATCCAGAAAACGATTGACGGAAGCTGTTCATAGGGGTCAGCGACATATTTCGCGAAGGAGATCAGGGCGGAAAATACCGATGAGACAATCACCCCCCCGAGCACAAGCATGATGGTTGGAGTGCTCCTGTAGACCCTTCCTATGAGATAGCTTAAAAAGACGGCCAAAATACCGAACCCCAGCGCAAACAGGTAGGTTGGGGCC
>CAYTUL010000264.1:0-6238 GCA_964441135.1 uncultured Desulfobacteraceae bacterium
CCTCGTCTTTCTGTACCTGGAGAGAGGGGGTCTGACTTAGTGAAATCCCTACTCTCTCTGGCCCGGACTCCCGAATACTGGGAGATTCAACCACCCGGGTCTGGCTTTGCTGCTTTACCGCCGCCTCCAATTTTTCTATCCTTGGAATGAGACCGGCGAGTTCATTAAGTTCCTCACGAATGGAATCCTGTTTACTTAGATCCCTCTCGACCGCGCTCTTAATAATATGCTCATTGTCTTCAACGCGTCCTTCTAATGCCTTGATATCCCCCTTTAACCGATCAACCTCCACCATCATTTCCGCCTGATTGGAATTGACGGAGTTTATTTGCGGATCAAATTTCTTATCCATTACAGTATTGATCTTCGTGTCAATCCTGGTGTCGATTTTTTGATCTATCGATTCTTCGAGTCTCGCGATCCGGTTGTTGAGGGCAATAATCTGATCATTAATATAAGTTAACTCCTTATCATATACGCAGGAAGAGGAAAAAAGCATAAGAAAGATCATGACACAACCCGATAAAAAAATGCCCTTTTTCTTGAGAAGAATATTCATGGCTTTTTCTCTATTCGCATCTTCTAATATAAAGTCAGTCAAAAAAAATAAAGCCGCCTCTTCCTTCCTACCGCTGATGTCCATCCTGACTCCGAGCCGGACCTTTTTCAGACTCGGATAAAGAAGCAATAAAATCTCCTTTGTAACGCTTTTTATAACAGGAGATACAGGGCAGAAACTTCTTTCTCGCCCTGTATCGGATTGACTTGAAGGATCCTATTCATTATCAAAGCCCTATGAACACCAATAGGGCTATTGTGATAATTTAAACTCATCCCGCCTGTTTTTGGCCCAGGCCCTTTCATTATGACCCAAATAGGCCGGCCTCTCCTCACCGTAACTCACGGTGGTCATTCTGTCTCCGGAAATACCCAGATTATTGAGATACTTCCAGGCGGCTATGGCCCTTCTTTCGCCAAGGGCCAGGTTGTATTCATTTGTTCCTCGTTCGTCGCAGTTACCTTCTATCCGAACATTGAACTGAGGATTATCCCGAAGCCATTTCGCTTTCTCCGTCAAAATGGCCCTTGCCTCCGGCTTTAAGTCCGATTTGTCAAAGTCAAAGTAGATATTTTCCGATTCAAAGGCCTGCTTCTCTATCTTGAGTTTGATTGCCCTTGTATCTTCCGCCATTTCTTCCTTTTTAGGCGGTGCTTTCATTTCCTCGGCAGGCTTCTTTTCCATGGGAGCCGGTTGTTCCATCTTTTTTTCCATCTTTTCCTTCGGAGCGGGAGCGGGAGGAGGAGCCTTGGTAACTTCCTCTTCCCCCCCTATCTGTTTTTTCGCGCAAGAAGCCGTGAATAACAGGGCTGAAAAGACAAAACCCAAGATCAATAGGATGGTCATCATTTTTTTCATCATTATTTTACCCTCCTGACTCTATAATATATTTAAGATTAAAATATATAGAATTACTCCATCAAATTACATAATCGGTACTTTTACCATCTTATTATTAATATTTCAAGAATTTAGATATATTAAAAGTATTTTTTTTCAGTCTTTATGTAATTATCTTTTATGAGGCCTTGAATTATATAACATTTTTTCGTGCATATTTCAAGAAATGCCTTTGCATCCGACAACTTCTGGAATCTTAAAAGGGCGACCAGGAAGGGGCTGTCTGCTCGCCCTTATTAAAGGTTATTCTCCTCTGATTTAAACCGTTTGAATTCATGATAAACAGATGGAATCCCCCTTCCCTGTTTGAGCTGAAGACAATGTACCTTCCATCGGGTGACCAGCATGGATCTTCATTATATCCGCTATCCTGGGTGAGTCTTCTGAAATCACTTCCGCCGGGATTCATCGTATAGATATCCCGACCGCTATCACTGTCTCCTGAAAAGACGATCTGATTCCTGCTTGACCAGTCCGGTGATGAATTGTACTTACTCTCAAAATAGTTATTCTCGAAAGTCAGCCTTTCCTCATTTCCCGTTTGCAAATCCTTCAAGTATATCTGGGGCGTTCCCGATCTATCGGACACAAAGGCCATTTTCGTCCCATCGGGAGAAAAAGAGGGTGAAACATCTATCTCCATGTGATTTGTATACCGTTTTAATATTTTTCCATTTAAATCGATTAAATAGATATCCTGATTGTCATCATGGCTGAGGGTCAACGCAATGCTCTTCCCGTCGGGGGCCCAGGCCGCTCCCGTGTTCAGCCCTCTCCTGCCTGAAATCCTTCTTACCTTCCCTGATGAAAGGTTTTTAATATAGAGCATCGGCCCTCCATCCTTAAAGGAATTATAGACTATACTGTCACCCTTTGGTGACCATACGGGAAGAAGTGCGATGGTCCCGTCGGATGTAACCGGTTTCACATTATGCCCGTCGAAATCACAGACATAGATCTCTTTTACGGGTTCGGAATCCCTGATAACTTTATTTACGAAGGCAAACTTTGAAAGAAACAGTCCCTTGTGCCCTGTCAGGGTAAATATAATCTCATTGCTTATCCTGTGGCTGAGCGTCCTGTGTTCATATATCTTCCCAAGAAATTTTTTTCCCAGTATCTGGTGGCCCCTGAAGGCGTCATAAAGCCTCAATTCCACTTCCACGCTGCGGCCCATGCACGTGTAGCCTCCCTTTACCAGAAGATCCGTGCCTATGATGATCCAGTTTCTGAAACGTATATTGTCTTCGGTTAAAAAGGGCCCATCCTCATCCAGGAAAACCTTCTTATCCATGGGGATAAAATAACCGCTCAGATCGAGGTCATTATATATTATTTCGGGGAATACCGTGGACAGCTCCGGGTGTTCTTTTGAGCTCGAGTAATTCTTAAAATCAGGAATGGCTATGAGAATCTTCTGAATCGATGGGGAATTGATATCAATAAAGATCCTTGCCGATCCTTCCACGGGATAGAAGAGCTGTGCAATAAACAGGAACAGAAAAAGCCAAAAAAAATTATGACTCATCCAGGTCCTTAAGGTTAAAATTGATCTCAAATTCTTCATGGTTTTTCCTGTATCCTTCCGGAAATGGGGGTAACGGGTCTGATTTCTCAATCGCCCTTTCAACGGATTGATCAAAGATAACATCCGAAGATCGTTTTTTAAAAGTGGATTTCAGGATCGTACCGTCCTGCTTCACCGTCAATAACACGATTGCTTCTAACTTATCGCGATCCTGTATTGCGACGGGATAGGACCAGTTGCTCTTGATCCAGGTTTCAACCTCCATCTGGTATATCCTGATGGGAATTCCGTCAAGGGCTCTCCCGGGACCGGGGGTACCGGTCGTCTGCTTCGTCTCTACCTTTTTTTTAAGTTCGGATATAGCCTTTTCAACCATGGCACTTTCAACACGGTCTTCATTTTCAGATTTTACCTTTTTCTCTATTTTGGATATCGCTTTATCAATAAGTTGAGACGGAGAAACCTTAGGCTCTTCTATTTTAGTGCTTTTCCTTTTTACGGTCCTCTTCGCGATAATGAGGGGCTTTTTCTCTATTTTGGGCGGAGGAATTCTTTTTGCCTGTGATTTCTTTACGGTTGTTACCTTTTCCTTCATTTCAGCAACGGTTGCTGCCTTTTGATTATTCAGTGCCTTTTTAGAGGGCATTTCAACGAGATTGACCTCGTAGACTGTTCCTGTAAACCGCCCCTGGGAGCGGATTGCTCCCGGGATGAATATAATAATCAAAAAGACAACGATGTGTAATACGGCGGACAGAGTCAGCATTGGCATCCATCTGAACTCTGTTACGTCTTTGTAATTTTCTGTTGACCGTGTTTCTGCCATACTTGTAGTACAATGGTGAAGGTTTTCATTAAGCCTACTCTAACGGTTCAGTAATCAGACCCAATTTATCGATACCCGCACTTTTTACGCCCGCAACCACTTTCATGACAAAGCCATAGGGGACATCCCTGTCAGCCCTTAAAAGCACCTCCTTTTCCCTTCTGTATTTAAAGATCGTTTTCAGGTTAGACTCGAGTTGATCGAGCTTGATAACGTGCTCTTCCAGAGATATCTCCCTGTCCCTGTTTATTGTCAAAATCATGGGATCTTCCTGCGCTTTGATATTTTTCGCAATGGTCTGGGGAAGATTTACTTCCACTCCCTGCATCATCATGGGGGCGGTTACCATAAAAATAATCAAGAGCACAAGCATTACATCCACAAATGGGGTAACATTAATATCCGACATGAACCTCTTGCCGTTATTGCCGCTGTTCATCATAGAGACTCACTCTCCTTTAAGGTGCCCTCCCGGCCTTTTCACGTAAAGTGGTTACAGGAATACCGGCTGGAATTCCCTAACAATCAGGACTTGTAACCGGTCTGTATTGCCTGATTTCCTATCAACCTTTCTCGGAAACACTGCCCTTCCTGATCAATTGCCTTACTACCAGGGATAAAAAATCTGCGGAAAAAGTGTCCATTTCGGATCTTAATTCCGAAGCCTTGTTATTGAAATAATTAAATGCCACAACAGCAGGAATAGCGGCAAATAGACCCATCGCCGTTGCGATGAGCGCCTCCGATATCCCCGGGGCCACGACCGCGAGACTGGCTGAACCCCTCATCCCTATTCCCCTAAAAGACTCCATAATTCCCCATACAGTCCCGAAAAGGCCAATAAAGGGAGCGGTGTTCCCGGTTGTGGCCAAGAAAGATAAGGCCTTGTCTAATCTGCCTCCCTGCTGAATGGCCGTCCTTTTAAGGGCCCGTTCAACATAATCCGACAACCCGTTTTTTATGCTCTGTTCACCCTCCCTTGAGGCAGGAACACTCTGGATCTTCTTCATCCGCATCAATTCCGCATAGCCAGCCCTGAATAGATGTGCAATAGGGGTGAATAGCAACTCTCCGCTTTCCCTGTATACCTTTGCCATATCCGAGGTATCCCAGAAAATATCAAGGAAATAATCGGTCTCATGTCGGGCATTTCTGAAAAATCGCCATTTCATGAATATAATCGCCCATGAAACGATGGAAAAAAGGATCAGAACCAGAAGCACGATCTTGACTATGAGGCCGGTGTGAAGAAACATCTGGAAAATATCCCCACCAAAACCCGTCCTTGTTGAAAGTTGGCCCGGAAGTGAGATTATAGGAGTCACGGTCATCAAGTTCATTTTATTATCCTTATATTATTTTCATTCATAAACCTTGCACCCTTTAGAACACCACTTCTTCCATCCCTTTGTCAATATTCTATCTCATATTATTTATGAAAAGAACCGGATAATTGCATCGGTTAATGCCTCTATCGTGTACTTATCGGGTGTGATGCCGACGGTTAATCCTTTTTCCTCGGCAGTCCTTGCCGTTATCGGACCTATACAGGCAACGGCTACATTCTTCATCCATTGATCGAACAGGGCTCCGTCCTCTCTGAACATCTCTACAAAATTGTTTACGGTGGATGAACTCGTAAAGGTGACCATGTCGATCTCACCCGCTCGAAGCATATTTCTGACCCTGTCCGTTCCCCCGGCCGGTATAATGGCCCTGTAGGCCTCCACAATGTCCACCCGGGCTCCCATTTTCTTCAATTCCTCCGGAAGCACCTCTCGTGCCTCTGCGGCCCTGGGAAGCAGTATTTTTAAATTCACGGCACCGGCTTTAGGAAAGGCCTTCACCAGGGCCTCGGCCCTGTACTCCTCCGGGACCAGGTCCGGCCTGATTCCCTTTTCCATAACCGCCTCCGCGGTTTTGGGCCCTATGGTACCGACCCTTATATCCTTAAGGCAGCGGACGTCTTTTCCAAGTGCATCGATCCTATTAAAGAAATATTTAACGCCGTTCACACTCGTGAACAGGAGCCAGTCGTAGCCGTTAACGGATTGAACAGCCCTGTCTAACGCTTCCCAGCTCTCCGGAGGAACGATCTTAATGGTAGGGAATTCGATACATTCCGCTCCGAGTTCAACCAGCCCTTTAAGAAAACTGCTGGCCTGTTCCCTTGCCCTCGTAACCACTATCCTCTTACCGAAAAGCACTTTTTTCTCGAACCAGTTGAGCTCGAGCCTGAGCCTTACGATATCGCCGACAACGATAATCCCCGGGGGTTCCATGCCCTCTTTTCCGGCGATTTCCGCAATATCCTTGAGTTTCCCTTCAACGGTTCTCTGGGCCGTCAGGGTTCCGCTATGGATCACCTCTGCGGGTTTTTCAGGAGATCTTACATGATTGATAAGTTCATTGGAGTTTTAGGACA
>CAYTUL010000265.1:0-6230 GCA_964441135.1 uncultured Desulfobacteraceae bacterium
ATCGAAGGCAACGCCGCTCGAAGATCCCGGCTCGACGGGGAGATGACATCTTGATAGTGGATCAGGGACGAATATAAGATGCTAAATGCCAACCGAATGGGGAGATATTACCGCAGAAGAGATTGTTCCATCGATCAGAGGGAAACTAATCTCCGGAGATCCCGGATCGGTGTTAACCGGTCTAAGCACGGATTCAAGGCAGATACGTCCGGGGCAGCTCTTTCTGGCACTAAAGGGTGAGAGATTCGATGGGCATGATTTTATTGAAAAGGCTGTAAATGAAGGCGCGGTCTGTATCATAGCGGAAAAGGCAGCAAAATTCAGCCTGCCCGCGAATAGTGAAATAGCCGTCATTGAAGTCACAGACACGTTGCGGGCCCTTGGTGAGCTGGCAAACTGGTGGAGACGCCGACATGATGTGATTGTAGTCGGTATCACGGGGAGTGTGGGGAAGACCACAACGAAGGAGATGACCGCACATATACTGGAACAGGGTGCCAGGACCTTAAAGAGTGAAGGGAACTTCAATAACTTAATCGGTCTGCCCCTTACCCTGTTAAACCTGAAAGAGGAAGACCGCCGGGTCGTTTTGGAGATGGGTATGAACAGGCCGGGAGAGATCGGGAGGCTGACTGAGATATCCGAACCGGATATAGGTCTGATTACGAATGTGGCAAGTGCCCATCTGGAGGGACTGGGGGATGTGGAAGGGGTGGCCCGGGCAAAGACAGAACTCCTGGAAAAGATCTCAAAGAAGAGCCGGATCGTCTTATATGGCGATGATGAATTACTGATGAAGGAGGCTTCCCGGTTCGGACGAGAAGCCATGACCTATGGCCTTGGACCGGGCAATGATATCAGAGCCGCCGGGATTGATAACCTGGGAAGTGGGGGGATCTCCTTTGAACTCCGGTTTCAAGGGCAATCCGTCCCTGTAAGAATCCGGGTCCCGGGGATGCAGAATCTAATAAATGCCCTGGCGGCCTCCTCCATCGCCATATGCATGAAAGAACCGGTAGACCTTATAGTGAAAGGACTTGCGCGTTTTGAGGGGATAAATGGGCGATTTAAGATTATTCCCCTCCCCGGTGATATTATTCTGGTGGACGATACCTACAACGCGAATCCCTATTCCCTCAAGGCGGCCCTCCATTCCATAAAGGACATAGCCGGTAACAGGAGAAGGATGATCTTAGGGTTAGGGGAGATGATGGAGCTTGGGGACAAAACGGTATCCGCACACCGGGAAGCCGGGGAAATGATTGCGGAGATTGGCGTCTCTTATTTATTCGTCATGGGAGACCATGCAAATGAGGTGATAACGGGAGCTGTGAAAAAGGGTTTTCCTCCGAAAAGGACTATCGAGACTGAATCCCATCAGGAGATGGCAGATCAGATAAGAGACCTGATTACAGAAGGTGACCTTATTCTCTTGAAGGGCTCGCGAAAGGCGGGCCTTGAACGGGTCACCCAAACCCTGAAGGCGATTTGGTCAAAGGAGGATTATCATGCCAAAAATGAAAAAGATATTAGTGGTTGATGACGAGGCGGGTATAAGGAATCTTCTCTTCGATGCGTTGTCAGGAGAAGGATTCAACGTGACACTTGCAAAAGACGGCAAGGACTCTCTTTTAAAGATGAAAAATCGCCGTTTCGACCTCCTAATAACGGACATTCACATGCCCCGGCTTGATGGGATAGGATTGCTAAAAAAGATGAAGGTGGCAGGCCGAAAGGAGAGGGTGATCATCATGACCGGAGATCCCTTTGACCGGTCGAGCCTCAGGAATAAGATTCCACCGGTATGTGACCAATTAAAAAAACCCTTTCATATGTCGCAGTTTTTAAAGGTGGTATCTTCCGTGCTGGCACCCTCTCAAAAGAAAAGGAGACCCCTCCTTTCGGATCAGAAACACAAGAGGGCCATAAATGCTATATAAATTAATCTACCTGTTTCACTCGGATTATTCCTGGTTGAATGTCTTCAGGTATATCACGTTCAGGATAATCCTATCCGCCCTTTCTTCACTTATTCTTTTTTTTATTATAGGCGGTTGGGCGATAAGGAAATTGCACGCCTTACAGATAGGGCAACATATTAGAGAAGATGGTCCCCCTAATCATAAAAACAAGGAAGGCACGCCCACGATGGGCGGGTGCATTATCATTCCAGTCATTTTATTCACCGCATTTCTGTGGGGGGAGCTGAACAATATCTATGTCTGGCTGATTCTTTTTATCCTGCTGTTTTTCGGAATAATCGGTTTTGCGGATGATTTTCTGAAGATGGCCCGGAAGAGCAGTCGCGGGTTAAGCGTGAAAGCAAAACTATCGCTTCAAATCCTTGTGGCATTGGTTGTCGCGATCATTCTTTATATTTACCCCGGCTTTAACACCCAACTCAACATCCCTTTTTTCAAGAATATTACTCCGGATCTTGGTGTCTGGTACATTCCCTTTGCCGTTTTTATTATCGTTGGATTCTCCAATGCCGTGAATCTTACCGACGGGCTTGACGGCCTGGCCATAGGACCGATTATCGTCGCTTTTATCAGCTATTTAATCTTTTCCTATTTGGCCGGTCACATCAGAATTGCAACCTATCTTCAAATCCCCTATGTCGCGGGAAGTGGAGAGCTTTCCGTGCTGTGCGGCGCGATTGTCGGGACAGGTCTCGGATTTCTCTGGTACAACACCTATCCCGCTGAAATCTTTATGGGAGACGTGGGGTCGATCCCAATCGGCGCGGTCCTTGGCACCGTGGCGGTAATCATCAAGCAGGAATTAGTCCTCCTTTTAGTCGGAGGGTTATTTGTCTTTGAAACGCTTTCGGTTATCTTCCAGGTGGCCTATTTCAAGGCAACCGGAGGCCACAGGATTTTTCGCATGGCTCCCATTCACCACCATTTTGAACTGAAAGGATGGCCTGAATGCAAGGTAACGGTACGTTTCTGGGTTATTGCCATTATTTTTGCCCTGTTATCCATGAGTACGCTCAAGTTACGCTAATCCGATAGTGGAGGAGAAATGATGAAAACCTACAGCATATGGGTTCAGCACATTACAAACCCTTTGCATGTCTACTGCAGGTTGATTGACTTTGGTGTGAGCGCGAGCATATCAAGAAGGCTGAGTATCATCTATGAAAAGTACCTATATCATTGGTTCTTAAGAGATATAAAGTAGGGATGGAGTTTCAAAATAAAAAAGTCTTGGTAGTCGGTCTTGGGAAATCGGGATTATCGGCAGCCTACTGGTTGTCAAAGGCTGGGGCCGAAGTGGTTATTTCAGATATCAAAGGGGAGGATGAGCTTGACAAGGGGTCATTAAAAGGCGCCCTTGATTTAAAAGTAAAACTTGAATTGGGCGAACACAGGGAAGAGACATTTATTCGTTCCGAGATGATTATTGTAAGTCCGGGCGTCCCGCTCGATATCGCCCCCTTGAGGGCGGCTGAAGAGAGAGGTGTTCCGGTCCTTGGTGAAATGGAATTGGCCTCACGGCTGTTTGATTCTCCGGTTGTTGCAGTGACAGGCACCAATGGAAAATCCACTGCGGTAAGCCTTTTGGCACACATGATTAAAGCCGCCGGGGCCAGCGCCTTTGTCGGCGGGAATATCGGGACACCTCTCATAGAATACGCGACCGGAAAACGGGACGCCGATTATGTCGTGGTAGAGGTCAGTAGTTTTCAATTAGATACAATGCAAGAGTTCTGTCCGGATATCGCTCTTTTGCTGAATATATCTCCGGACCATTTGGACAGATATTCCGATTATGAAGCCTATGCACAGTCAAAGCTGAAGATCTTCCGGAATCAGAGAGCAGGGCACTACGCCATATTGAATGATGATGATGAACGGCTTTCCGGTTTCAGGCTGGAGGGAGATGTGTCCGTCCTCCGATACGGCATTAAAAAGAAGGATAACCGGCAGGCCTATATGGATGGAAAAAGGCTGATAGCGGGTCTATCCCGTGAAAAGATTCATGATTTTGATGTAGAAAAATTCAGGATCCCCGGCAGGCACAACCTTGAGAACCTGATGGGCGTGGTACTCGCAGGTCTTGCCCTGGGATTGCATGCCGCGGATATAGAGAACAGTATCACGAGCTTCAAGGGCCTGCCCCACCGCTCGGAATGGATCGGAAATATAGGGGGAATCAGTTTTTATGACGATTCCAAAGCAACGAACGTGGCGGCGACATCAAAATCAATTCAAAGTTTTAACAGGCCGGTTATCCTCATAGCCGGAGGCCGTCACAAGGGCGGGGATTACGGGCCTCTTGTATCGGCGGCCAGGGGCAGGGTGAAAAAGGCGATCCTGATGGGAGAAGCAGGGGATCTTATGGCGCGATCATTCAGAGGGATTATTCCCTTTGTTATGGCGGACGATATGAAAGATGCCGTTTCTCAGGCCTTTTTTTGCGCAGGGGACCATGATGTGGTTCTCCTCGCACCGGCCTGCTCCAGCTTCGACATGTTCAAGGATTATGCCCACAGGGGGAAGGTTTTCAGGGAGAAGGTGGAAGAGCTCAAAAATGACCGCTAAGAGAAAAGACCAGGAAGGTTATGACTATTTCATTCTTATTCCTACCCTTCTTTTATTTGGGTTTGGACTGGTGGCTATTTACAGCGCCAGTTCTTTTCTCGCGGCCCATGAGCTGGGAGACAGTTATTTCTATCTTAAAAGACAGGCGCTTTTCGGCCTCCTTGGGATCTCCCTGTTGATCATGGCCAAAAATATACCTGTCAGCCTCTATCGCAAACTCGTCTATCCGCTCATCATAATCAGTTTCGCGTCACTGGTAGCCCTGTTTGTACCCGGACTGGGAAGAAAAGTGGGCGGAGCCTGTCGATGGTTGAGGTTTGCAGGTTTCACGCTTCAGCCCTCGGAACTGGCCAAACTGTCCTTGGCTGTATATGTGGCCTATTCCATGTCGAAAAAGGGCACCGCCATGTCCCATTTTTCAAAAGGGCTGTTACCCCATCTGTTCATAGTCGGCGCCTTTATGGTTCTGATACTTCTCCAGCCGGATTTGGGTACCACCGTAATCATAGGCTGCTGGCTCATGATACTCCTTTTCGTGGGAGGGCTGAACCTTTTCCAGTTGATGTCAATGCTTCTCGTAGCTTTCCCTCTGATCTTATGGCTCATATGGAGGGCGGATTATAGAATAAAGAGATGGTGGGCCTTTATCAACCCCTGGGAAGACCCCCAGGGGCTTGGTTTCCAGATTATTCACTCCTTTCTGGCCTTTGGTTCGGGGGGGATTTTAGGAGTAGGGCTCGGTAACAGTAAACAGAAATTATTGTATCTTCCCGAACCGCACACTGATTTCATCCTGTCCATAATCGCGGAAGAACTGGGTTTGATCGGCATGACAGTCATAATCACGCTCTTCGCCGTTCTTATCATACGGGGCATAAAAATAGCCCTGAACGCGCGGGACCTCTACAGCAGTTATCTCGCCCTGGGAATCAGCACGCTCATAGGCCTTCAGGTGCTGATTAATATGGGGGTTGTCATGGGCCTGCTGCCGACCAAGGGATTGACCCTTCCCCTGATGAGTTACGGAGGCACATCCCTGGTGGTCAACCTTTTTAGTATAGGGATCCTGCTGAGCATATCCGCGAGGAGGTAAGAAATCGTTGAACTTTGAGCCCAAGGATTTCCAAAGGCGTGTTTCCATGGATCAAAAAAGGAGGCTCAATGAAAAAAAACAGATCAGGCTTCGAATGATCATTGCGGGCGGTGGCACGGGAGGGCATCTGTTCCCTGCCATGGCCATCGGCAGCGAGGTCCAGGCGAGATATCCGGGGTCCGAGGTGATCTTCGTTTCCGGCGGCCGTAAAATGGAATCGGATATCCTGAAGGGAAGCGGATTCCGGCATGTTTTCGTCCACGTGGAAGGAATAAAGGGCCGGGGCTGGAGCAAGGCCGTTAAGTCGATGTCCAAACTGCCCTGGGGTCTTGTCCAGTCCTTTTCAATAATAAAAAGCCTGTCACCGGGGGTCGTGCTCGGTGTTGGAGGATATTCGGCGGGGCCGGTTTGCCTCGCCGCGCGGATAATCGGGATACCCAGCGCCATACATGAACAGAACTCCTTTCCGGGACTGACGAACCGGATGTTATGCAGGATCGTGGACAGGGTTTTTATCTCCTTTGAAGAGAGCAGGGGGCATTTCCCGGGAGGCCGCATTGTTTATACGGGGAATCCTGTTCGAAAGG
>CAYTUL010000266.1:0-6226 GCA_964441135.1 uncultured Desulfobacteraceae bacterium
TTTTCGCGGCCCAAAGGGAATTGGGGGTACCCGTTGGACGTCTGGTCATAGAAGACGGCACCATAAGAGATCCGGATACCGGACGCGCTATTACCTATTGGGATCTTTTTGCAGGAAAAAGATTTGACCGGCCGGTAATGGGAGAAGGTCAACCCAAAGGTCCTGAAGAATACGGGATTATCGGCAGGCATGCGAAACGGCTTGACTTAGCGAAAAAAGTGACCGGCGGCCATTCTTTTGTTCATGATCTGGACCTGCCCGATATGGTACACGGACGTGTCGTTCGCCCCCCGAACCATGATACCAGGCTGGTTTCGGTGGATGAAGAAGCAGTGAGCCCTATTCCCGGCGTTATTCGAGTGGTATGCGAGGGGAGTTTCCTGGCAGTTATTGCCGAGCGCGAAGAACAGGCCGTCCGGGCAATGGAGGCATTGAAAAAAGCATCGATCTGGGAGGGGGGTAAGGCCCTGCCGGACCGGGATAATCTTTTCGATCATATGCTGAGCCAGAAGCAAGAGACTTTTCTCGTTGTGGACGGAAAACCCGTTGGGGACAGGATCCCATCGATTGAAACACCGGCAGGGGCGGAGCATACGTTAGAGGCGACCTACTGCCGTCCCTTCCATATGCATGCGTCCCTCGGACCATCGGCGGCGGTAGCCCGGATGGTTGACGGCAAGCTGACTGTCTGGACCCACAGCCAGGGAGTTTATCCACTAAGAGCGGCCATGGCCCGGGTGCTCGGGATGAGAGACGAGGATATCCATGCCATTCACATGGACGGCCCCGGCTGTTACGGCCACAACGGGGCGGATGACGCGGCCCTGGACGCGGCCCTGCTCGCCTGTGCCCTGCCCGGGCGGCCTGTGTCTCTCAAATGGACGCGGACCGACGAGAACACATGGGAGCCCTATGGGCCGGCAACGGTTGTCAAGATGAGGGCAAGCCTGAATAGTTCCGGAGATGTCATGGACTGGAACCACGACGTATGGGGCTATGCCCATGGGGCCAGGCCCCATGTGGGAGAGGAGAACACGTCTAACCTCTTAGCTTCATGGTATCTTGCCGAGCCATTTTCCCGTCCCCGGGCCAGGCCATTACAGATCCCACACGGCTGCGTTCACCGTAACGCCGATCCCCTGTACACATTTACCAAAAAGCGCATTGTCATGCATTTTCTACCGGATAATCCCCTGCGTGTCTCATCATTACGCGGACTGGGTTCATACGCCAATGTCTTCGCCATCGAATCGTTTATCGACGAACTGGCCCATGCCGCGGACGCTGATCCGGTCGAGTTCCGGCTTCGCTATCTCGCCGATTCCCGGGCAAGGGCCGTCATCCGGGCCGCGGTCGATAAAGCCGGGGTGCTGCCCCCGGGGCTGGGCCGCGGCATTGCCTTTGCGCGTTACAAGAACCGCCAGTGTTACGCGGCCGTGGTTGCGGACCTGAGCGTAAACAGGAACAACGGCCATATTCGTCTTGAGCGGGCCGTAGTGGCTGCCGACGTGGGACAGATCGTTAATCCAGACGCCTTGAGCAACCAGCTCGAGGGTGTGTTTGTTCAGGCGGCGAGCTGGACATTGAAGGAGCAGGTCTTATTTGATCAAAAGGGCATCACAAGCGTGGACTGGCGAAGCTATCCCATTTTAGGCTTTCCCGAGACGCCTAAAATCGAGACCATATTGGTCAATAGACCCGGGCAGCCCTATCTCGGTGTCGGCGAAGGAGCCGGAGGACCCGTTCCCGCGGCCATTGCCAATGCGGTA
Source organism: uncultured Desulfobacteraceae bacterium (assembly GCA_964441135.1). Taxonomy (GTDB): domain Bacteria; phylum Desulfobacterota; class DSM-4660; order Desulfatiglandales; family HGW-15; genus CAYTUL01. The sequence goes on from CAYTUL010000266.1 coordinate 1,770, forward strand.
TTTGATGCGGCCGGGATTCGCCTGCGAAAGATTCCATTCACGCCGGAGGAGGTAAAGAAGGCATTGTTTTGACAAGAAAGGAGAGTTACGATGATTACCTATGAGGAACGGCATAAATTGAGAAAGCATGATTTTAATATCCTGGAAAAATTTGAATTCAAGTACACACCTGTTGGATTCAAATATTTCAATGACCCGTCCGACCTTAAGGGGCTGGAACTAGAGAAACTTGATAAAAAGATTGCATGGTGCCAGATGCTTCGGGAGGCCCAGAACGGAAAGGCCTTTTACGCCGAAGAGGATAACCAGTACTGTGAGCCCGGCATTTTTCTGACAGGCCATGGTGAACTGGCACCTATCGCCGCCGGAGGACGTATCGGGCCTCCCTTTGACATTTATCCGGATGAACGGGCCAACAGGCGTGTGTACCGGCATATCTATCCCCTCGCAGCCGGTTCGGTGCACAGCACCGGCTTTGCAACGCTGGACAGAATGAAATTTGATCCGGACCTCCTTATCCTCATCTGTGATAATATGGATCAGACGGAAAGGGTCCTGAGGGCCACCCAGTATGATACCGGAGATCTGATAGAGAGCAAGGTAACCTACGTGATGGGATGCAACTGGATATACAACTATCCCTATGTCACAGGTAAAATAAACACCGTAACCACGGGTATTTGCTACGGCATGAAGATGTACAGACTCTATCCGGCGGGCATGCAAATTGTCTCCATTCCATGGCATCATATCGACAGGGTTCTCAAAAATATGAATGATATGCCCTGGACCTGCCCGGGGCATACAGATGAGAAGGAGGAGTTTTATGTAAAAGCCCATGCGAGGTTAGGGGTCGAGCAGATTATCTGAAGGATTCGACCGGGATATTTGCCTGCATCATATCATGAACCTGACCGTCAATCCGGGCCAGGGGGGATTGAAGTTCCAGTACGGCCAGTTTATGAAATTCATCAATAGTTGAAGCCCCAGTAGAGCTGAAGGTCGCTTCAAGCCTTTTTCTCGATAGCGGCAGGAAGTCGTATATGGACCCTACGTAGGGGACAAACCCGTCTATACCTTCTTCGAAAAAAGTGGACCGGGTCTGTTCGTAGCGGCGGAGATTATGACCTCTCATGCTTCCCTCCATCCAGTACTCCTTTGCCGGTTTTCCTTCGATTGTGTGGATTTCTCCCGGGCTTTCAGTAAATCGGGCGAAGTAATTCCCCATCATGACCGTATCCGCTCCCATGGCCAAAGCAATGGCAATGTCCGCCGGGGAGGTTATGCCCCCGTCCGCGATGATCGGAAGATACTCTTTGCCTTCGGCGTACTTATCGCGGGCCTTTGCGACTTCCATGATCGCCGTAGCCTGCCCGCGACCGATTGCCTTTACTTCCTGGGTAATACAACCCGAACCCGCGCCGATGCCCACCTTGATCCCGTCGGCACCCGCGCCCGCAATCAATCGAAAGGCTTCCGATGTTACCACATTTCCGGCTATTATGGGGATGTTGAAATCCTTCTTAGTCCATTCGATGGTTCTCTGCTGATAGACTGTAAATCCGTCCGATGAGTCGATCACAATGAAATCGGTTTCCGCTTCGATCAGTTCCCGAATACGATCCCGATCTTCAGGATGTGTCGAAACAGCGGCCCCAACGCGCAATCTCTTTTGAGAATCCACCGTGGCGTTTGGATATTTGATATGTTTATCGAGGTCTCTCTTAAAAACCACCGATTGCAAGGTCCCTTCCCTGCTGATGACAGGTAAAAATCCGTGTCCATACTGAATCATCAGCCTGTTTGCCTCCTTCAGATCTTCAACCTCGATACCTGATTGAACATTCTTTTTCATCCGGTCATTGATCCTGAGATCAAGATCGTAACGGGGGTCAAAGTCCTTATCGGTAATAAGTCCGAGCAGCTTTCCATGAAATAGACCGGTATCCGTTACGGGGAATGTCGTGAAATTCGTTTTTTCAATGACCTCTTTTACTTCCGCTAAAACGTGAGAAGGTGAGAAGGTAATGATATCCGTCTGAAAACCGGCCTTGTAATGCTTGACGGTCCTCACTTTTTCGATTTGCTCCTCGATTGAGCCACCCGCGGGAATGACGCCTATGCCTCCGAGCTCGGCTAATGCGGTCGCCATTTCAACACCCGTTACCGCGCTCATGGCGGCGCTGAGGAAAGGCAGATCAAGGAAGATATATTCCCCTCCATCGCGGCATAATCGGGATTTGATGGATACATTTCCTATCCCGCAGTTTTCCTTTGTGTATCCGGGCAGAAGGCGAAAATCCTTGAGGCTGTATGCCATTGTCGAGAGTAATTTTTTCATGGGTTTCTCCTTTCTTTAAGGTTCACGGTTCACGATTCAGGGTTCACGGTTTTCGGTTAAAATGCATGGTTTCTGGTGGATGGATTTTTTTATTGACAGGTGATATCCATTTGTATATTATTTGTCAAATTAATAATTATGATAAAATATATTGAATATATTTATAAATGAATATCACCTTTGAGCAGATCAACGCCTTCCACGGGGTAGCGAGACACCGCAGCTTTTCAAGGGCCGGCCAGGAGCTCTTCAGATCACAATCCGCGGTCAGCATACAGATCGCCAATCTCGAAGAGACAATAGGACAGCGGCTGTTTCACCGAACCACCAAGTCAATCGAATTAACCCATACCGGAGAAATCCTGCTCCGTTACATCGAAGATATAAAACGCCTTTTGGATGAAGCGGAAAAGGAGATGCAAGACCTCGAGGGGATGAAAAGAGGTCGTTTGACGATGTGCACGTCGGATACGACTGCCTGCTACAGAATCCCGAATATCCTTCAGGAGTACAGGACCAGGTACCCTAAAATAGAGATCATCGTCCGCAATGCGACCTCTTTAAGGACCATTGACCAGGTATGGCAGGGTGAGGTGGATCTCGGAATTGCCACCCTTTCCTACCTGAAGCCGGGGTTAAAGGAGGTTCCCCTGTTTCCCCGATCGGACGTGTTGATATGTCATCCGGAGCATCCACTCGCAGGGAGGAGGGAGGTCTTCCTGAAGGACATTGAACACTATTCTTCCGTATTGCTCGATCAAAACTGCTCTTCAAGAAGAATACTCGATGAAACGTGTGAAAGGGCCGGGGTTAAGCTTTCAATCACAATGGAGCTCAGTTCCATCGAGGTCGTAAAGAGTTTTGTATCCATTAATGCCGGTATTTCAATCGTTCCGAAAGTTGCTGTTCAGGAAGAAGTCCGATCGGGCAGGTTCCTTTCATTGCGAATTAAAGATTTCGGAAAGACCGGTCAAAAAAGGATGGGGGTCATTTACAGAAAAGACCGCTATCTGTCCCTTGCCGCACAAAGCTTTCTTGATATGCTGCAGCAAAGCGCGGGTATTTTATGAGTCATAAAACCCGATCCTTCCTCGCGAAGGGGGTCTTCGGAGCTTATATCCTGATGCCCGCTTTTTTCAGGCGGGAGGCCGGGACCGGTCGATTATTCATGAAGCCTTAATGAGCCGGAATGTATCCTCTTTCACCTTTTTCAGGGCATTTTCATCCGGAAGGCCCCGGATATCCCCAAGCCTGCCCTGGGTACTGGCCTCTTCGGATCCATGGAACTCTCCCACCACATACCAGTCGTCCAGGACCGTGAATCCAAGGTGCTCGAAAAACTGACCCGCGTACAGTCCCGCGGGTTTGGCCTCATTGATACCGGTATGGGGGCCGGAATAGGTGCAAAAGATCAGGGCGTTTTTTCCGGGGATACCGGGTGCTCCCCACTTTATACGGCCCTGCTTGCGGTAGTCGCTGAACTTGCTGGTTAAAAATTTATCCATGGGTTTTGGAACACTCCACTGGTGTGAAGGAAAACCGACACACACGAGGTCATAGTCATAGAAATCGACGTCTTCGCCGTCTTCCACCCGGTGAAAGGATACGTTCACCCCGGCTTCCTTCAAACCTTTCTGAATGGCCAGTGCCACTTTTTCCGTGTTCCCCGTTTTGGACCAGTAGATTATGATGGCGTTCATTCCCTATCTCCTTTTTGCGATGAATCAGATATTGACCCTATTCCTATTCTGTTATACATGATAGTGCTCATCCAAAAACTAAGGTTTTTAGACTCGCGCCAACAGCATTCAGTGATCAGCAAAAAACATCAAAAAAAGAGCTGGCTGACGGCTGAACGCTGAAAGCTCCATCCGGAAACGGAATGTTTCTGGATGGACACTTGATAGTATTAGATCACATAAAATGAGCAGGATTCATGTAACCCACTATAACTATTTCATTCAATCGGAGAAAAGTCAAACATCTGGATGGAGGCGTGTAATGAGAATCATCAGGCCGGCGTGCCCGATCCTGATTGCATGAGAAAGGAGGGCTGTGATTATGCTGGAACAGGTCCATTTCCTTCTTACCTATGCCTGCAATTATGAATGTGACC
>CAYTUL010000267.1:0-6186 GCA_964441135.1 uncultured Desulfobacteraceae bacterium
TGGCCCCCATGACCGGCCCGACCGTTCGAGCTGCGCTCGAGTTGCCGCAATCGATCGAGGCCATGATGACCCTGTTCTCCCCGGCCGGACCAATGGCAGCCACCCAGGTCCTTTTGTCCTTCAAATCATCCTTGATCAAGGTCTGTGTTTCATCCATCAGTCTTCCACGGAGATGCCTTGCATCACGGATCTCGACCTTATCATCGTGAATCGCCAGGTAGACCAGGTCGGGCGCCTCGCCCTTAATGATTATCCTGTCATAACCGGCCATTTTCATTTCCGGCCCGAAAAAACCACCCATCAGGGAATGCCCCAGAAATCCGTTTAACGGGGCTATGGTATCGACAGACGTGCGATTCGCGCCCGGAACGCATGTGCCGTTTAAAAGACCATTGCCGAAGATAAGCAGGTTGTCTGGAGACCACGGATCCGTGCCCGGAGGAACACGATCAAATAACAGTTTCGTGTTCATACCGAGCCCCCCGAGATACAATGCAGTGTCTCTCGGATCGGTCTCTACCTTTTCAATGCTCCCCTTTGACAGATCAACTTCTAATTGGAAGCCTGTTTCAGCGTACCTCATTTTGTTACCCCTTTAAGTTCTCTTATAGCAGCCTGATTGTCCAGCTGCGCAGGTTGTTCATATTTAACGTGCCTTCATAGCGCTTTCTAATGGCGAAAGGTCATTGAACCGTGTCCGCCTTTCTTTTCCTTTACTTCCGGTCTTCCGGATGGCTCCCTCGCCGGAGGCGCCAAAGGAGTCTCTGTGATTGGAAGCAACCAGACAATATCGTCCAGCTGATCCCTGAGAATCTGCTCGGCGGTTTCTTTATCCGGTGCTTCAATCTCTAATTGGTTGCAGTAAACCCTGAAATACATGCCCTAACCTCCTTTAATCACTTACTACCTGTCCGTGATTATTGTTCATTGCGGGTTGTCCATACTCCTCTGATCGGTTTCCAGCTTATAAATGCTTCCCGAGGATCGATCAATTTCCAAATTTACTCCTGTCTCTATAATTTCATCTTAAGGTCCATTTCTGTTAAAAAATCTTAAATTCTTAGCCAAATAACGATTTGTTTATTAGAACCTCCCTTTTTCGGGCTCAAACTCTACGGGATTCGACATTGTGTGTCAAGCCGGAAACAAGATGATAAAACGGATTTTCCATTGATGATTCTTTCTTGAAGTCAATATCTTTCGTATTATCAGTATATTGCTTCAGGATTAAATATGATGCCGGGATATACTTAATGCTTAAACAATTTATACATTAAAGGAGTATTTGTCAAGTCTTTTCTACATCTGCCCATAAAGGATGAAAAATCAATTAAATCTTTGATATATCAATTGCTTATATTTTTTAACTGGCCTATTTCAGTTTCGGTTCTGAATGATTATAATATCAAATATGTTTCGCGATTCGAAAATTTTGCGATTCTTACGAATCTCCGCAATAATATTTTATTCATAATTACACTATTTAGTTGAAATATTATCCGTTTGGTTTCATTTTAGATTGAAAAAAATTTAGATTTATAATATTAATGCATTAATAATATATCATTTAAGTTATACGATTCAGAGGTAACAAGATAGAGACTTTGTGAGGCATTTCACAAAAATACTTGCATTGGATTGGATTGATATGTTAATAAATTCTCAAAATTTGATTGAACCTGAACAATTTATTCTTTTTTTTTTAAAAAGTGATCAATCCGATCGGAATAAAACAAGGAGGATTAACCGGTGACTGAAGAAAGAGAAGTCATGGATGTTGATGTGCTTTTTGTTGGAGGAGGCATTGCCTCTTTAAGCAGTGCACTCCATCTTAGCAATCTCATAAAAGAACATAATAAAAGGATCGAAGGAGGAGAGACAGGGAAAAAGCTGGATGAGGTAATGATTGCGGTCCTGGAGAAAGCAGCTTTTCCGGGCTCCCATGGGATATCCGGCGCGGTCATGGACCCGTCGGCCCTGAAGGACCTGATTCCGGATTTTTTGGAGAAAGAGGCACCATTAGAAGGAGAGGTCAAGAAAGAATCTGTCTATTTTTTAACCCGAAACCGAAAGATCAAGCTCCCTTTGGGATTGATTCCACGTGCGTTCAATCCGCTTGATAATCATGGGAATTATGTGGTGTCCGTTGCCCGGCTGAATGAATGGCTGGCGGGATTGGTTGAAGAGGGAGGTGTGGATATCTTCCCCGGGTTTGCGGGAACCGAGGTCCTCTATGACGGGGATAAAGTCATCGGTGTCCGGACGGGTGATAAGGGCATCGATGCGAATGGTAACAAAAAGGGAAATTTCGAACCGGGGATCGATCTCCATGCCAAGGTGACCGTTTTCGGTGAAGGATCCAGAGGAAGTCTTGTAAAGACGCTCATCAACCGATTCGATCTGGATGCTCAAAAGAACCCCCCAGCCTTTGAAGTGGGGGTCAAGGAGGTGTGGGAGATACCTGAAGGAAGGATCCAGCCTGGAGAGGTGGTCCATACCATGGGTTATCCACTTAAAAACGACACATGGGGTGGTGGTTTTATATACGGTATGAGGGACAATAAAGTCAGCGTCGGGCAATTAACAAGCCTGGACTTTAAGGACCCCTTTATTGATCCGCATCGGGAGTTCCAAAAATTCAAACTTCACCCCATGGTGAAGACCCTGCTTCAAGACGGAAAACTAGTCCAGTATGGCGCAAAGACAGTGCCCGCGGGCGGATTTTTCTCTGTCCCCACACTCACATTTCCGGGCGGCCTGATTATCGGAGATTCCGCCAATCTTTTTAATGCCCAAAAAATAAAGGGCGTTCATATTGCCATACGTTCGGGTATGCTGGCTGCGGAGACTATATTAGATTGCCTGGTAAGAGAGGATTTCTCAGAACCCCGTCTTGAGCAATACCGAACCGCGATGTTGCAATCCAAAGAGGTAAGTGACCTGTATAGGGTTAGAAATTTTCATCAAACCATGCAAAAAGGATTCTATAAGGGTATGATATTAATGAGCATACAGCATATTCTGGGTGGGAGCATTTTCCGATCCCGGCTGGAATCCATCTCTGATCACCTGCATATGAAAAAAGTGGCTGCGCTTTATGGGACAGATTCACCCTCTGATGAAAAGAGGGGTGATATCAAATACGATGGGACATTAACCTTTGATAAAGAAACGGATGTCTACTATTCGGGGTCCACGCATGAAGAAGATCAACCGGCCCATCTGAAGATTCTAAGTCTTGACACATGCTACGAAAAATGTACGAAGGAGTTCCAGAATCCATGTGTTCGATTCTGTCCGGCCAATGTCTATGAGATGGAAAAGGATGAAGAGACCGGCAATCTGACCATGAAAATCAATTTCTCAAACTGTGTGCATTGCAAGACCTGCGATGTGAAGGATCCCTATGAGAATATCACATGGGTACCACCGGAAGGCGGCGGCGGACCGAAATATACGATGATGTAATCGAGATCCGGGAAATCTGTTTTTGTGTAAATATCCGGGTCCAGAGGGCCCGGCATTGATTTAGACCCAAAGGCCATTACTTCTTGACGCGTATGGGTGAGGATCAGTTTTCAGGTTTCTGGTTTCAGAGAAACCAAATAAAAAGTCCAAATCCCATATTTTTCCTGAACACCGAACACTGAAACCTATATCAAACAATAAATCGTTCCAATGGCAAAGCCTTTGAACTCTGACCATGCTCAGAGAACATGGATTTCTATGTTGAATGAAAGCAGGTACCGTCTCTTCATTATCTCTTTCCATTCAAGACGGATAAGGGAGAGGGAGACATTCTACCTCTGTATACAGGTACTCCACCAACACTGCAATAAATATTTCTCCATATAATCACCCTCTACAATTATCGGGATTGCGCCTTGAAAAATGACAGATGCCAATAATGACGGCTTTGTAATAAGTTCAATTTCCTCGTTGCGCCGAGTTCCTTCTCACCGGGTTGTACTTCACTGTTCGCCTCATTCCTCAGGATTTGCGTACGTTAGATTTCAGTGAAGAAACCCGATCAAAGGCCGGTACTTCTTCCAATGAAAAAGATTCATAGACTTGGGGGCTCACGTCCTCAAATCCCCAGCCATTCACTCCTTGGAGAACACGGGGCATTCTGGCTTTTTCACGTAGAAAGGCTGAAGATATTAATGAAGGAAGCATATCCAGCCTGGAAAAAGACGGCTGGGAGGCAACCCATATTCTACAGGCTCCTTCTTTCGAGTGCTTTAAGGCCAATTTGGTTGCTGCCAGGCAGGAAAGTGGATTGATAAAAAATAGATGGGATCATAAATTGAGGACAATATAGAACCAATAGAAGTGAGATTCAAGAATAGTATTAATGGATATGCCCCTTTCATAGGTGACCCTTTTAATTGAAATTCTGAAAAGGAGAGCAACATGACAATTAAGAAAAAAACCCATTTACTCCATTATGGGGGACAAAAACAGCGTTTTTCGCGGTCTGTCGAAGCGGGGGGGTTCGTATTCCTTTCCGGTTCAAGCGGGAGGACACTGGAGACAGGAGAGGTGTCTTCAAATGACGTAAGAGAACAAACGCGCGTTGCATTGGAAAAAATTCGTCTTGCCCTAAAAGAGGCCGGGAGCGGAATGGAAAATATCGTGAAGGTTGTTATCTATTTTAAAGACATGAAGGATTACGAGGCGGTGAAACAGACAGAATTCGAATACTGGAAGACGCATGCCCCGGCCCTCTGCGAAGAGCCGCCCGCAAGCACAGTCTGCCAGGTCGTTTCACTCTCAAAGCCGGATATGCTCATTGAAATGGATATTGTCGCTATGAAAGAATGAAAAGGATCATTTTCGGATGTTTAGGAACCAAGTCCCGGGCTGGAACCGGGCGGTAAATCCGAGGACATCCCAGAGCCAATTACGACCCTATGCCTGCAATAAAGCAATGATGGGATCTAACCTTTTGTAAAGATGGAATAAATAGGTTATTCAATCTTAAAATATTATACTGTTCGTTTTATTGACTTATTCATCGTGGGTGATTAAATTGTTTTATATTAAATAGGAAAAGAAGAAGGAGAATGGATTAAATTCCGGTTTATTTTCGAAGAAGAATTCATATATCAATAGAAATCCAATTATTGTTAAAGGAGGGAAGACGATGAACAAGATTACAATTATGATATTGGCTCTTTCCATTTTGGTTCTAACCCCCGTATGGGCTTCTGCCGATTCGGTTGAAGGATCGGTACAGGGATATACCTGCGTTACCCAGGGAAAAGTATGCCCAGTCGGTAAAGAAGATCCCATGGCAGCGGTTGAGAACGTGTTTGTCATCCTCACCAAGGATAATAATTACTATTTTGTTCCCAATGTGGACAGAGCGGTTCTTGCAAGGCATATCAATGATTATGTGAAAGTAACAGGTACAATCAGCCCGAGGTTTCCTTCAATCACAGCGGATGAAATTGAAGTTTTAAATAAAGGCGCCTGGAAATCCACTTGGACATATAACTGGCAAAAGAAATTCTATGTTGAACTGTACGGTGGACGTTTCACATTTTAAACATAAAAAGTAAAATAATCATAAAAAAAGCCCGTGGTTCTTGGACCGGGGGCTTTTTTGGTTCTTCAGACCTTTTTGACGTACTTATTCATCGGAACAGTTTTTAAGTGGACAATATGATCCGTGCATCCACGACATAGAGATCTGACTCAAACCCTTTAACCGGATTCAGATCGATTTCTCGGATAAAGGGGAAGTCTTTGACAAGACGGCCTAATCGCACCAGATATTCCGACAGGAGATCGAGTGAGAGACCCTTCTCCCCCCTAATTCCCTCAAGGATAGATCGTGCCCTGATCCTATCCATCATACGCAAGCCCTCCTCTTTACAGAGAGGCGCCAGCGTAAAACTCACATCCTTAATGGCTTCCGTGTAAATACCCCCAAGACCGAACATGATCAGATGACCGAAGCCCTCCTCTCTTTTAGCCCCTAAAATCACCTCGATCCCTTCCACCCATTGTTGAACCAGGATTCCGGTGACACTCCGAATACCCATCAGTTCCTCCCAGGCCGCTTCGGCCCCTTCCATGCCAGTTATCCCGAGTCTGACACCACCCACATCGCTTTTATGGAGAGGGCCTATAACCTTCATGACAAGCGGAAACCCGGCCTTTTCACAGGCGGGACCAAGG